>DGSV01000084.1:85405-91628 GCA_002394025.1 Bacteroidales bacterium UBA4353 | reverse complement strand
AGGTGTGGCGGTATATATCAAGGCTTACGTTCGTGACGGACATTATCTGGCAGAAGCCGAATACAATAGCAACGAGTATTCTGACACACTCATCAACCAATTCCTTGAGAGCTATGAAACAGTGGTTGAAGGATTTCTCAACCATGACCTGCTGCGTGAAGTAAACATCGCATCAGCATCACAAATAGACTTGCTTGATAGTTTTAACCATACCGACGCTGACTACGACACAACTCAAACCATCGTATCGCTATTCCGCCGACAGGCTCAACAAACCCCCGATAATACCGCTGTTGTCTTTAAGGATAAGCGATATACTTATTCCGAAGTTGATGAAATAAGCGATCGCATAGCCGCCCACATAGCTTCAAAAGGACTAAAAGCCGAACAAGTAGTATCGGTGCTGATACCACGCTGCCAGTGGATGGCTATTGCCTCGTTGGGCGTAATGAAGGCCGGCTGCGCATACCAGCCTCTTGACCCAAGTTATCCCAAAGAGCGACTAAACTTCATGATGAAGGACGCCAATGCGCAACTGCTCATAGCTGATGAACAACTGCGCGGACTTGTGGACGAATATGAGGGTGACATAATCCTAACCAAAGAACTTCAGACACTGCCTGCATTCACTGAACTACCGCAAGAACCCAAACCCGACAACTTATATATACTGCTCTATACCAGCGGCTCTACAGGCGTGCCAAAAGGCTGTCAGCTGATACACAGCAATATGGTAGCATTCATAAATTGGTATCAGCGCTACTACGACCTCAAGCCTAAACATAATGTGGCGGCTTATGCCAGCTACGGCTTCGATGCCTGCATGATGGATATGTATCCGGCACTGGCTTGCGGAGCCGCGGTACATATCATACCGGAAGAAATACGACTCGACCTGATAGCCCTGAACGACTATTTCGAGCGGGAACACATCACTCACTCGTTCATGACAACACAGGTAGGCTTCCAGTTTGCCTCAAACATCGATAACCACTCGCTGCTATACCTCTCAACCGGTGGTGAGAAATTAGCAAGTCTTACACCTCCCGCGAACTACAAATTCTACAACGGCTATGGTCCTACGGAATGTACCATATTCACCACCACATATCCCGTAAACAAAAAACAGAAAGACATTCCCATCGGTAAACCCCTTGACAATCTCCGCTTGTACATCGTTGATCAGCAAGGCTATCGACTACCTGTTGGCGCCGCCGGAGAACTATGGATTAGCGGACCGCAAGTGAGCCGGGGATACCTCAATAGACCCGAAAAAACCGCCGAAGTATATATTCCTAATCCTTTTACACACGAAGAAAAATATGCCCGTATATATCGTTCAGGAGACATAGTACGCTACCTGCCTGACGGGAATATACAATTCGTAGGACGCCGCGACGGGCAAGTTAAGATAAGAGGATTCCGTATAGAACTCAAAGAAGTAGAAGCCGTTATACGCGAATTCCCTAACATAAAAGACGCCACGGTACAAGCTTTTGAGGAAGAAGCTGGTAACGGAAAATTCATAGCGGCATATATCGTCAGCGACAATAGTATTGACATCGAAGCACTCAATAACTTTATCCTTGAACAAAAACCACCGTACATGGTGCCTGCGGTGACTATGCAGATTGATGCCATACCGCTGAACCAAAATCAAAAGGTCAATAAACGTGCTCTGCCTAAACCAATAAAAAAAGCCGAAACAACGGAGCAAACCAATGTTCCTATGAACGTGCTTGAACAAGAACTAAAAGATATGATTGCCGCTATCGTTAATAATAGCGATTTTGGCGTCACAACAAATCTAGGCTACGTGGGACTCACGTCTATCTCATCCATCAAACTCGCCGTAATTGTCAATAAACGCTATGGTGTGGCGCTGGACTCGAGGGCACTCGTGAAAAACGGTTCCATACAAACCATCGAAAATGAGATACTTAAACTTTTGCTTTCAGGTAAAGACATAACCAACAAGCAGCAAACATCCGACCTTAAGCAGGAAAGACATTCAGCTCCCCTGTCATACGCTCAAACAGGAGTATATTTTGAATGTCTGAAAAATCCTGCATCAACAATCTATAACATACCGTATTTACTCACCTTCGCTAAAGATACTGAAGCACAGCACCTTGCGCATGCCGTGAAACATGTGGTGGAGTGCCACCCCGAAATGCACATACATTTCACTACAAAGGGCGAAGAAATTATCCAGACCACAGAAGATAGCGTAGCGGTGGAAGTTCCCGTCACAGAGATGAGCCATGAACAACTAACCGCCTATAAAAATGACTTCGTACAACCTTTCAACCTACAGAAAGCGCCACTCTACCGCTTTGAAGTCGTTAAGACAGAATGTGGTGTGCACTTGTTGATGGACGTTCACCACCTTATCTTCGACGGAGGTTCTGCCGACCTATTCATCCGACAACTCTGCGCTTGGCTCGATGGCAAAACCATTGAAAAAGAAAATTACACTTATCTCGACTTTGTGGCTGACCAACATCAGGCGGAGGAAACAGAAGACTTCAAAAAGTCACAACAGTTTTTTGCAGAAAAATTGCATACATGTGAAGGTGCCAGTGAAATTCCAACCGATATGCCTAAAAATGACAACCAAGGCTTCATCGGTGAAGCTGTATCACCCACCGACCTTGATAAAGCCTCCGCTTTCTGCCGGGAACAACAAATCACACCGGCACACCTGTACCTCGCCGCCACGGCATACGTGGTATCACGCTATACCAATAACCGCGAGGTATATCTGAGCACAGTGAGCAGTGGACGCTCAAACCTCAAAATAGCCGACACGGTGGGTATGTTTGTCAACACACTGGCTCTCGGAATCAATATCAATGACATCACCGTAAGCCAATTCCTAAAACAAACAAGCGAGACATTCGACCAAACACTGCGCCATGAAGATTATCCTTTCGCGCGCATAGCATCTGAATATAGCTTTAAGCCGGCAATAGCCTACGCATATCAGGTAGGAGTATTGTCAGAATATAAGGTAGGCGGAAACACCATCAATCAGGAACTACTGGAGTTAAATGTTCCCAAATTCAAGATTAATATTAAAATAGAATCACGCGGCATAGTGGTGCAATACGACGATGCCATGTATTCTGCTGACTTGGGAAAGGCCTTGGCGGAAAGCATAGCCACCGTTGCACAAAACATGATAAACAATCCACAAGCCAAAATCCGCCAAATATCCATCGTGAGCAGCAACCAAGAGCTGCAGTTAAAAACATTACGACAAACAGCCACCGGCAATGCTCCATTCACTTTCTTCCACGATTGTATCAGTTATTTTGCGCAGCAACAGCCTGAACATGATGCCCTGATAGCTTGTGACGCGACATATAGCTACAGGGAAATGGACCTGCTCACTAACCGCATCGCCAACGGTCTGCGGCTACGAGGTGTCAACACCGGTGATAGAGTAGCATTGCTGCTACCCAGAACCAGCAGACTCATACTATCGCTCTTCGGAGTCCTCAAAGCCGGAGCCGCATACATACCCTGCGACCCCGACTATCCCGAAGACCGCGTAAAACTCATTCTTGAAGATAGCGAGGCAAAACTTATCATAACTCCCGAACTATCCGAAGAACTGCTGCGCACTGATGATACATCGCTGCCACATACTGACCTTACACCCGACAAACTCGCGTACCTGATTTACACATCAGGCTCAACAGGACGACCAAAAGGCGTCATGCTGCGACATGAAGGTATCTGTAACTACCTCTACAGCCATCCGGCAAACGTATTCGCCAATGCCGTAATGACCGACGCCACACGCATATTAAGCGTCACAACAATATCGTTCGACGCGGCGCTACAAGACATCGGTATGGCATACTACAACGGAAAAACGCTAATCCTCGCCACTGAAGAACAAGCCAATAACCCGCTCGACCTTGCAAAACTCATTAACGAACAACAGATTAATATGGTCAGCGGTACACCATCGCGCTGGCAAACATGGCTCACCAGTGAAGACTTCTGCAACGCCATCAGCAAGGTAAAGATATGCCGTGCGGGAGGCGAAAAGTTCTCAGACCAACTACTCAACCAAATACGTAGCGTTACCAAAGCACGTATCTTCAACTGCTACGGACCTACGGAAATCACAGTAGCGTCAAATAATGCCGAACTGACACACGCCAAGATAGTAACCGTAGGAAAACCACAACTTAACGTCAAGGAATTTATCGTCGATAGCGACGGTAACGAACTGCCGGCAGGAGTGGTCGGCGAACTATATATCGGCGGACGAGGAGTAGCACGAGGATATAATAATCTTGATCAGATGACCCGAGAACGCTTCGTGGAATATCACGGCACACGTATCTATAAGTCAGGAGACTACGCAAAATGGCTACCTGACGGCAACGTGATGATACTGGGGCGTACGGACCACCAAATCAAACTACGAGGACTACGCATAGAACTCGGCGAGATAGAAAACGTAATGCTCAAAGTGGAAGGCATGAAAAAGGTCGTTATACTCATCCGCAAACTGAACGATAAAGAACACCTCTGCGCCTACTACACAGCCGACAGAATTATCAATCCCGCTGACCTGAAAGCCGAAATCAGTAAAAGTCTCACACAATACATGGTGCCAACGGCATATCTGCAACTCGAAAAAATGCCCATGACACCAAACGGTAAAACAGACGTCAAAGCACTCCCCGAACCGCAACTGGCCATCAATTCTTCATTCGTAGCGCCTGCCAATGACACGGAACGTGCATTCTGCAACATATTCGCCAATATCCTGCAAATGGATAAAATTGGAGCTACCGATAACTTCTTCGAACTGGGCGGTACGTCACTCGTCGTTACCCGCATAATCATCGAAGCGGACAAGGCAGGAATACACGTAGCTTACGGAGACGTATTCGCCAACCCTACACCAAGACAATTGGCGCAACTCGTCACAGGAGAAAAAGCCGATGCCGACACTGACGAAGTCAGCGCTTTCGACTACACTGCCATTAATAACCTGCTGCAACGCAACACACTTGACAATTTCCGACGCGGAACACGACAACAACTGGGAAATGTACTACTCACAGGAGCAACAGGATATCTGGGAATACATATCCTCAATGAACTGATTAACAGCGATGCGCAGAATATCTACTGCCTCGTGCGCGGCAAAGACCAAGAAACTGCGGAAAGACGGCTGCGGACCCTGCTTTTCTACTATTTCTCGAATTCATTCAAAGAACTATTCGGACATAGACTTCATATTGTTCTGGGCGACGTAACGGAAGACATAACAGAAAAAATGGCTAATATAAACTGCCAAATATCAACAGTATTCAACTGCGCCGCTATTGTTAAACACTTCTCGGAAGGTACTGAAATTGAGGACGTGAACATCGGTGGCGCACGACGTTGCGTAGAATTATGTATCAAAACAGGCGCTAAACTCATACACATCTCTACCGCCAGCACACGCGGACTATGGACAGGTGACGCCAAAAACGATATATTCACCGAACAACGACTCTATATGGGGCAATATCTCGGCAATAAGTATATATACTCAAAATTTATGGCGGAACGCCTTATACTCGATGCCGTGGCACTGCATGGACTTAACGCCAAAATCATGCGTGTCGGAAACCTCGCTGCACGTAGCACTGACGGCGAATTCCAAGCCAATTTCTCTACTAACTCATTCATGGGACGCATAAAAGTTTATAATATGCTTGGATGTTGTCCCTACGCTATGCGTAATAAAAAAGTCGAATTCTCACCCATCAACGAAGTAAGCCACGCTATCGTACTACTCGCCACCACTCCAAAAGAGTGTACGGTATTCCACCCCTATAACATTCACGGACAGTTCCTCGGCGATGTACTGATGGGACTTAAGGCTGTCGGCAACGGCATACAATTTGTAGAACAGGAAGATTTTGCACAAGCCATGGAACAGGCTAAAAATGACCCGCAGAAAGCAAAACAAATGGCTTCACTACTGGCTTATCAGGACATGGCTCACGGACAAAAAACTACTGACGTAATACGAGATAACGACTTCACCACACAAGTGCTCTACAGACTCGGATTTAGTTGGAGTCCAACATCATGGGACTACGTCGAACGTATGCTAACAGCACTTGGAGGCTTCGGATTCTTCGAAGAAAACATGTAAAACATATATCACTACCCCTTGTAATGAAAATCACCCGTTTAG
>DGSV01000084.1:0-85334 GCA_002394025.1 Bacteroidales bacterium UBA4353 | reverse complement strand
CTAAACGGGTGATTTTCATTACAAGTCTCCTCATTACTTATGATTAAAACTCTGATGACCGCACCAACACTGATAGTAGCCTGGGCGCTGGTTAAATTTCGGACATTTGCAGTTGGGCATTGTGCATGCTCCCCTACCCTGCATCTCTACCTCAATAGCTTCGCCATGAGACGACTTAACATCACTCACACCGGCATAAACACCAACACAAAATGCCATGGATACAAAAGCCACTAAAGAAATTAACAATGATTTTTTCATAATATATGTTTTTATTAGGTTTAACGCCGCTAAATTAGTGAAAATATATTATTCACACAAATTATTGCGTATAAAAAATATATTTATTAACTTTGTTGAGACTAAAACATTTCTAATCTGTTACAATTATGAAACAACTACAAGGAACCAAGACACTTGAAAATCTTATGGCGGCATTTGCCGGTGAAAGTCAGGCACGTAACAAATACACCTACTATGCTTCCAAGGCCAAAAAGGAAGGATATGTTCAGATAGCTGCACTCTTTGAAGAAACCGCGGCACAGGAAAAAGAACACGCTAAAATGTGGTTCAAACTTTTCCACGGCATAGGCAGCACGGCAGAAAACCTGCAAGATGCCGCAAACGGAGAAAACGATGAGTGGATAGACATGTATCCACGTATGGCTCGTGAAGCACGCGAAGAAGGGTTTGAAGATATAGCAGTACTTTTTGAAGGCGTTGCACAAATTGAAAAAGCACACGAGGAAAGATACCGCAAACTACTCAAAAATATCGAAGAAGGGATAGTTTTCTCACGTGATGGTGACATGGTATGGCAATGCACCAACTGCGGACATATACATATAGGAAAACAAGCACCTGAAAAATGCCCCGTTTGTGACCACCCGCAAGCATACTTCCAACTCAAAGCAGAAAACTATTAAAAATATTTACTATTTTACAATTTACTATTTTACAATTTATTGCGTAATTTAGTAATTTCGTAATTTTAATGTATAGACAAAGCACTATCTCTGACATTGCATCATGTCAGAGATAGTGCTATAAGTCTTAACATATACTTATATTTATCTGAAACTTAAATTATCTCCTTGCCACTATTTGTTTCTCTCACCCAAGCAATACCAGCCATACTGTTTATAACCAAGAAAAAGGTAAACAAAACAAGATTAAAAGCATTGCCTATCACGGCATAGAGCACAATACCACAAAAACTATACACTATCCAATAGAACCATGCGTCTGTCTTGCGGTATATAAGCCAATAATTAGCAAATACGGAAGAAGCTATCAGTAAAGCTCCAAAAACATAAACTACCTTATCTAACAACGTTATATCCTCAACAGGAGAAATTATGCGCGAGGATAGGTAATAATCAGCCACCACAATGGCAAAAAATATCAGCAGCGATAATAGTCTTTGTTTTGAAGTAAGATATTCAGGCTTTTGGTCATCAGCATTAATTCCTTCACCACTACTACGCCAAAACAATATAGACTTAATCTGAAATGGTATGAAAACAAGAATATATAGCAAAGAGAGATCATAATTGCCTTGCAAATAAAACTGCAATGAAAGCAAAGCCGACATTACTATTCCACCATAAAAACCTATATAATTGAGTGGATTACGTATAGTCAAAACATAGGCCACACCTATTATGCTTGCAGGAACACCTACACACCATGCAGCGTCATGCCACTTAAGAAGCCGCAAATCAACAAAAAATTGTTCAGCTAAATACAAAATAAGTAATAAAGCCGAAAAAATAATAAAAGACTTTACAAGGTTAATAAGCGACTCGCGCCATAATGCTGACTGTGAAATCATAATATCTTAACAATTTCTTGACTATTATCATCAAAATCAATAAGAAGCAAGAGATTATTATGTTGCGGTAAAATAAATTCTGTAGAAGTAAAAATTCCTAACTTTTTACCGCTGACATCATATATATTTATACTTCTTATTATTTTGTCGCTTTCTATTCGTACCGAACCATTTTCGGTATTTCTCAATACTCTTACTGACGAAGAAAATCCTGTATTTTTCAAAGCTGTAGGATTTTGCTCTATTCCGTTGAGATAACGCTCAAGATTGCTATATCCGTCACTTTGTATGATAGGACCGTCAGTAGGGTCTTCAGCATTAAGACTATTATCAATCTCCCACTGGTCAGGCATTCCGTCAAGGTCACTGTCAACATATTTCAGTGGTTTATATTCAGGATAGCCTAATACCACTGACGGAGTGTCTATTATTCCTTTCATAGCGCCAAAGGTGCCTCCGGCAGAGGCTGTCCCGGCGCGTACCTCATTGACGATGCGTATATCTTGCCAATCACGATATGGTATAGTACATCCGGCACCTGCCAGTACCGACTCAAAACTCTGCTCGGCACTCTCTAACTCATCAGGCCATACAGCTACCACTTCAGGCGAAGGAGTAAAACTGCGGAAAGTAGTGTTAGCCAACAAACTATCGGTAGAGTAGGGATAATTTTTATACTGAACGCCATAGTACCAGTTATTGCTTGTCACAGCAGGAAAATCATAGACATAATTACCGTGAACATAGTGATTGTTAAAAAGCCCGGTTATGGTATCGCCATCAGCGTTTTTCATCACCGCTTGGTCTATGCATACAAGTCTGTGAGCTTTGTTATTATATTTAATGGTATTGGAAGTTGTCGTTGCCGGTCCGCGCTTATAGTAATTATTTACCATATTGAGTTCGTTACGCGATTCAGGCGCATAATCAGCCTTCATCTCTAATCCGTAGGCAGAATTATTACTTCCCCAATTATAAATTACATTATTACGATAATCTATAATAGCCAATGTATCACCATTTCTCACGCCGTTGAAGCGCACGTTGCGCGAGTCGTGGTGCGCTATGAGATTGTGGTGATATGAGGCAAACTGACCGCCCCATACACCGCAATAAGAACGGTTACCTTTTTTGTGATGAGCTTTGTAGAGACCCTCATATATCATACACCACTGCACAGTAGTGTTTTTAGTATCGTAGATGGCAAGGTTTTCCTCATTAGCCCACGAAATAGTACAATGATCAAAAATAACATTCTCATAGTTTTCTATATCAGTGCCATACGTAACATAAGTGTCATCACCGGGTGGGGTAGGGCGGAAATGAAGATAACGAACTATTAAATTCTTACGTCGAGGACCCCAATACCACATCTCACCACCCGTGGCACCATTAAATAACATACTGTGACCTGTAATGCATATACCTCCCTGAGAACTTTGACCAGCTATCGTCAAGTCACTACGACGTACCTTCAAATCCCTTAATAATTCTATGTTACCGCTTACGTTAAAAACAACTGTCAGAGGCTCATAAAAAGTTACCTCATTACCTTCTATTGTCTCTGTATGTTTATACTGCTCAAGAGCCCAACGAAGACTACCTATAACAGGATTATTATCATCAGTATAATCAAGAAGATTGGTGACAGTCACTACCTTACCACCTCTACCACCTGAAGCATATTTACCGAAACCTTCAGCCTCAGGAAACGCAAGAGGTTGACATACAGCACTTAAATAAAACAATGAAAACAATAAAAGATACTTTTTCATGGTATAAATATATTTTTCTTTGCAAATATAATTAAAAAAATACAATATGTTGATAACACACAATTTTTTGTTGATAACTTTGTTTAATATTTTTGGTAAAAAAATTTTATTATTCAAACATTATTTATATACAAAACATCACATCATAACTCAAAATTTTTACCGTATTTTTTTTATTGATTTTTCAAAAAAATTATCAACGAATTTAATAAAATTTAATTGACAAAAAATCACTAACTTTGCAGAGCAAAAGAAAAGTTATCAACAGTATCAACGGCGTATAAACATCATCAAAAAATTTTTAATAAAAAAAATAAAAAATATATTATGAACAGTTCGGAACTAGTTGAAGCCATATCTCAATTACGTAAAGAAAAGAATGCTGTTATAATGGCTCACTACTATCAAACAGGTGATATACAAGATATTGCTGATTTTATTGGTGATAGTTTGGCATTGGCTCAGCAAGCATCAAAGACCGATGCTGACATTATAGTGCTTTGTGGTGTACACTTTATGGGTGAGACAGCAAAGATAATATGTCCCGACAAAAAAGTGCTGGTACCTGACATCAATGCCGGATGCTCTTTAGCTGATAGTTGTCCTGCTGATGAGTTTGAAAAGTTCGTCAAGGCGCATCCTGATCATACTGTTATATCCTACGTTAATACTTCTGCGGCGGTAAAGGCATTGACGGATATTGTTGTTACCTCAACAAATGCCAAGAAGATAGTTGACCAGTTGCCTATTGATGAGAAAATAATATTTGGTCCTGACCGCAATCTTGGAGGATATATAAATTCTGTTACAGGTCGTAATATGCTTTTGTGGGATGGCGCTTGTCATGTTCATGAGCAGTTCTCGGCCGAGGCTATTATAGAACTCAAAAATACTCATAAAGATGCTGTTGTTCTTGCCCATCCGGAGTGTAAATCAGTTGTGCTAAAACTTGCTGATGTCGTGGGCAGCACTCAGGCTCTGCTAAACTATGCCGTCAAAAATCCTGACAAGAAATACATAGTAGCCACTGAATCAGGAATACTTCACGAGATGAGAAAGAGGTGTCCTGATACTGAATTTATACCTGTGCCGCCCGAAGTATCAGAGGGTGGAGTAGGGTGTATGTGCAACGAGTGTAAGTATATGAGACTTAATACCATGCAAAAAATTTATGACTGTCTGCTTAATGAAACTAACGAGATAAATGTTGACCCTGAAGTTGCTGCAAAGGCAATTATACCAATAAAGAGAATGTTACAGATGTCGTGAGAATTGTTTATCTAACAGTCTAATATCTTACATATCTTATTCCTTCCTTATCGCTGCTCATTGTAACTTTCAAGCAGTCGTCAGGAAGGAATTTTTCTATATTTTCGGGCCATTCAATGAAGCACCAGTTACCTGAGTAGAAATAATTATCCAAATCAAGGTTTAGAGCGTCTCTTTCATTATCTATGCGATAACAGTCCATGTGATATATTTCCTGCGATTTAGAGCCCTCATAGACGTTAATAATGGCAAATGTAGGACTATTTACATTTTCTTCTACACCGAGATGTTTACACAATGATTTTATAAACGTTGTCTTACCGGTACCCATAGGAGCGTAAAAAGCTATTACACGCCTGTCAGATATACTCTCTATAAATGATTTAGCGGCACTGTCCAAATCTTTAAGACTTTCTATCTTAATCTCCATAAAATCAAATTATTTTTATGCTATATTGCTGAAAAACAATATTTTCACCTCTTGTAATTTTAGCTCTTTTACGAAGTTCTGTTTCGCCGTTTCTTTTTACTAAACCTTGACTTACCACATTCTGGGCTTCAGCACCATTTTCCACTACATTACATGCTTTGAGTAGTTGAATGAGTTGTATGTAGTCTCCTGTGAGTTGAAAATCTATTATTTCCATATTTTTACCAATATATTATTTCACGTTCTTCAACGCAGTAAGTTATCTCTTTATTAACTTCATAATTACCTTCATCATACTCTATAACATCATACCATTTATCTTCTGTATAACCTATACGTTTAGTCCAATTACCATTTTTATCAAAAGATATGTAAGTATAATCAGTAGTGTTTTCTCCTATAAAACTTTCATTCATGTATTTCATGTATTTTGTTTCAGGATTACCTTGTTCGTTATAAATGTATGATGTTGTACTCTCGTTTTCCCAACCTACATAATATATGGAATCTATAAGTCCGCTTTTTGAATAATAGTAATGCTCGGTAAATTTATTTATATCTTCCATGTAGTTAGTGGAACGGTCATATAATATTATTCTCCCTAACTCATCACGCTCTATTAATACCAAGTCTAAAGAATATCTCTTACCTTCCATATTAAAAAACATGGTATCTGAATAATTAAATTTTTCACTTTCTATTATTGACTCACTATTTTTTTGTATTTCTATATATTTTTCCCACTCAATCTTTACTTCATTATCATAATAACTATATTCACGCACTTCTTTTACGTTACCTTTAAGATTTAGCGCTTCTAAATCTTTAACACCATTTTCTATATTATCACTTACTCTTGTATTTTCATTTTTTGAAGAGTCTGAATTTTGTTTTATCTTGTTACATGCCATTATAGCAGCAAAAATAAAAATAATAATTATAAAATGCTTTTTTTTCATATATAAAAATTTATTATTTCCGATTGATGGTAAGTAAAGATTAGAAAATTAAATTGTCAGGCGGTTATTTAAGGGTGAAAATAGTTGTAAATTATTGTAGCTTTGGCAGTTCCGATAATATTTGACAATTCTTCCAAATTAGCTGACTTAGCTCTTTTTATACTTTTGAAATGCGTTATGAGAGTTTTTTTGGTTTTATCACCTATTCCTTTGATGTTATCAAGTTCTGATGTTGTTTGCGACTTAC
The DNA here is from genome assembly GCA_002394025.1 of Bacteroidales bacterium UBA4353. Lineage (GTDB taxonomy): Bacteria > Bacteroidota > Bacteroidia > Bacteroidales > Paludibacteraceae > UBA3747. The sequence continues at coordinate 78,820 of DGSV01000084.1, read as the reverse complement.
TTCTTTTTTTTCTGTGGAAAGTTATAGCCACTCGATGCACTTCGTCCTGAATATTTGTGAGAAGTTTGAATAGTTCTTCTTTGACGTTTAGTTGAACCACTACCGGTGGAAATCCGTATAGTAGTTCTGAAGTGCGGTGTTTATCATTTTTTGCCAATCCGGCAATGGGAATAGATAAGTTTAGTTCATCCTCAATAATTTTTCTTATTGATTCCATTTGTCCAGCTCCACCATCAGCTATAATCAAGTCGGGTAGGGGACTTTGCTCATCAACCATACGTTTGTAGCGACGATATACAACTTCTCGCATTGAGGCATAGTCATCAGGACCATCTACGGTTTTTATATTAAAAGTTCTGTAATCTTTTCTGCTTGGTTTTGCTTTTTTGTAAACCACACATGCCGCTACCGCATCGCTGCCTGATATATTAGAATTATCAAAGCATTCGATATGCCATGGTATGCGTGGCAGATGAAGTTTTTGTTGTAATTCACCAAGCAGTCTTGCAGCACGCTGGTCAGGATTAAGTTTCTCGCGCTGCTTGAGTTTATCAAGTTTATATTGTTTTACATTTTGCTGAGCTAAGTCCAGTAATTTTTTTGCCTCGCCGCGATCCGGTATTTTGAAGTCTATACCCTCCAGTGTTCCCTCTTCAGGCATGAAAGGTACGTAAGCATTTGTATTACTGCTGTTTAATTGTTCTCTTAACTCCAATATGGCAATAGCGAGAATTTCTTCTTTCGCTTCATCCAATTGTTTATTGTATTCTATTGTTATTCCGCCTGTTATTGTGCCATTATTTATTTTAATAAGAGTTATGTACGCCACATTACCGTCTTCTTCATAGCCATAAACATCTGTTGATTTAATGCCTATGTTAGCAACTATTGATTTAGCTCTGAATTTTTCGATTAAATCGTATTTTTTTCTTATTTTTTCAGCTTCTTCAAACTTCATCTCGTTCGCTAATATCTGCATCTCATTCCACAGCTGTTTGCTAATCTCGTGAGCGTTACCTTTAATTATTTGCCTTACATGCTCTATAAATTTTAGATATTGTTCTCTGCTTTCTAATCCCTCGCATACTCCACAACACCTGTGAATATGATATTTTAGGCATACTTTATATTTTCCTTTTGCAATTTTTTCAGGTAGCAGAGGTGTGTTGCATGTTCTGAGTTGATAGAGGTTGTGAATAATTTCAAGAATAAGATCTATAGTGTAGCTGCTTGAATATGGACCGTAATACTCACTGCCGTTTTTAATTATTTTTCTTGTTTTGAATACTCGTGGATATGGTTCGTTAGTGATACATATTGAAGGATATGATTTACCGTCTTTGAGCAGTATATTGTATTTAGGCTGATATTTTTTTATGAGGTTATTTTCGAGCAGGAATGCCTCCTGCTCGCTATTTACTACAATATATTGAAGATGGTCTATCTGGCTGACGAGTTGATTAGTTTTTCTTGACTCATGGACTTTATTGAAATAACTGCTTACTCTTCTTTTGAGTTTTTTTGCTTTTCCGACGTATATGATTGTTCCTTCAGTATTAAAATACTGATATACGCCTGGTAGTTCAGGAAGAGCTTCAATTTGTTGTTTGAGTAAGTCGGTCATTTTTTATTGAGCAAAGAATAAAAATAAAGAGCAAAGAACAATGTGTTATGAATATTTTATATTATTTTTAGTTACTTGTTATGTTTGTTACTATTATAATATAATATGCACGAAAAAATCAGTAATGAATAAGACTTGTTACCTCAATGTTATTATCAAAATTACTTCTGCCCTTTAGGTAATCTAATTCTGCAATAAAGTTGACGTATATTTTCTTTACATTAAATTTTTTGACGAGATTTACAGCCGCCGCCATAGTGCCACCTGTGGCTAACAGGTCGTCATGAATAAGAACCACATCATCCTCATTGAGTGCATCCATGTGGATTTGTATAGTATCTTTTCCGTATTCCTTTTGATATGTTATTTCTCTGCATTTAGCGGGTAGTTTTCCTTTTTTTCTAACCGGAACAAATCCGGCATTAAGTTTGATAGCCAGGTTTGCTGCCATTATAAATCCTCTTGATTCAATACCCACAATTTTTGTTATACCACAATCTTTGTAGAGGTTATAAAGTTCTTCACTAATCCACTCTAAACAGTCGTGTCTGATAAATACTGTTGTCAGGTCTTTGAACATTATTCCTTCATTTGGAAAATCAGGAACATTTCTTACTAATTTTTTTAATTCTTCTGCGTTCATAGTTGTGAGTTATTATTATTGTTCCACGTGGAACAATTTATTTTTATCTGCCTAATAATACGAGTAGTATATTAATATCATTTGGTGAAATTCCTGGTATGCGTGACGCTTGTCCTAATGTTTCAGGATTTATTCTGGTGAGTTTTTGTCTTGCTTCGGTTGAAAGTGCATTTATAGAATTATATTCCAATCTTCCTCTCAAAGGTATATTATCGTGTCTATGGAGTTTTTCAGCCATTTGTTTTTCACGTTCTATATATCCCGAATATTTAATTTCAATTTCCGCGGCTTCAATTATTTCTTCGTAGTGTGCGCTGATGCGGCTTTTTATGTCTTTTAATTCGGCGATAACTTCAACGAATTTTTTGATGTTGAGTTCCGGTCTTGCTATCAGGTCACGAAGTTTTGTGCCATAGTGTATGGGCGAACTGTTATTGGCTGTAAGGAATGTGTTTATTTCTGCCGGAGCTACGTTTCTGTTGCTTGCCATTTCAAGAATTTCTTCAATAAAGCTTTGTTTAGTGATATATTCTTGATATCTTTCTTCGTTAACCAGACCTATCTGATATCCTTTTTCTGTGAGTCTTTTGTCGGCATTATCTTGTCGGAGCAGTATCCTGTATTCCGCCCGCGATGTAAACATTCTGTAAGGTTCGTCCACGCCTTTTGTTACTAAGTCGTCGATGAGAACTCCTATATACGCTTCGTCACGAGCCAGTACAAAACTTTCTTTTCCCTCAATTTTCAGGTGTGCGTTAATGCCTGCCATGAGTCCTTGTCCTGCTGCTTCTTCATAGCCTGTGGTGCCGTTTATTTGTCCGGCAAAATAAAGGTTTTCGACGAGTTTTGTTTCCAGCGTGTGGTAGAGTTGGGTAGGGTCGAAGTAGTTATATTCGATGGCATAGCCAGGGCGGTATATTTCTGCTTTTTCAAGTCCGGGGATTGTATGTATAGCCTTGATTTGTATTTCAAGGGGCATAGAACTGCTAAAGCCGTTAAGGTAGTATTCGTTGCTGTTTTCTCCTTCGGGTTCAATGAATAGTTGGTGTGATGTTTTGTCGGCAAAGGTTACTATTTTTGTCTCTATTGAGGGACAGTATCTCGGTCCTATTGATTGTATCTGTCCGTTATAAAGAGGTGAGTCGGCAAGACCTTGACGAAGTATCTCGTGTGTGGTCTCGTTGGTGTATGTTATCCAACAGCTGCGTTGCTTGAGTTGTCTGTGTTCTGCTTCAAGATATGAGAAATGGTAGTAGTCATCCTCTCCTTTTTGTTCAATGCATACGCTGAAATCTATGGTATTACCGTCTATGCGGCATGGTGTACCTGTTTTCATGCGATCTGTGGTGAATCCCAATTCAGCAAGTTGCTGTGCTATATTATGCGCAGCAGGTTCTGATATTCTTCCGCCCGGTATCATTACTCGTCCGAAGTGCATCACACCATCGAGAAATGTACCGTTAGTGAGTATGACGGCTTTGGCTTTCATGCTGACGCCAAGTTGTGTTTTAACTCCGGTGATGACATATTCAGCTTCTGTGTTTTTTGTATTATGTTTTTTATCTATAATAAGTTCTGTGACAGTATCTTGCCAGAGGTAGAGGTTAGGTGTGTGGGATATTATGTTGGTCCAGTTGTCGATGAATTTTTTTCTGTCGGCTTGTGAGCGCGGACTCCACATAGCCGGTCCTTTACTCCTATTGAGCATTCGGAATTGTATAGCGCTGCGGTCAGTGACTATTCCCGTTTGTCCGCCGAGAGCGTCTATTTCTCTAACAATCTGCCCTTTAGCTATACCACCTATCGCCGGATTGCAACTCATCTGGGCTATTTTATTCATGTCCATGGTGATGAGTAATGTTCTGCTACCCATATTAGCCGCTGCGCAGGCGGCTTCACAGCCGGCATGACCGGCGCCAACAACGATTATGTCGTACTCAAAAGTCATATAAAACAAGTGAAAAAAGAAAACGCAAATTTACGCAAAAATTCGCAAAATACTTGTATTATAATTCTTATTTTTTTGTAGGTGTTTGAGTCAGGAGTTAGGAATCATACTGCATGTTTGATGCGTCAGCCGCTCCTACGGCAGGGGAGGAGTGGTTGCGCACTCAAATGTTTTTTTGCCCACAGATTTAGCCTATTTTACTAATGATACAATATTACAATAAATAGTCAAATAGTAAATAGTCAAATAGTAAATATGTGATTTAGTTAGCAGAGTTAATGGCGATACGCAGTAAATAATCTCTTAATGATTTACTGCTTGTGCCAAATTTTTTTGCAATCTTGCTTTTGAAATTTCTTATTCCAGTTTCGGAATAATAGAGTAGTTGCGCAATTTCATTACTCTTAAATCCGTTGATGAGTATAAGAATGCATAATCTTACCTCTCGTTCTGTCAAGTTATATCGTTTGTTTAATTTAGTAGCAAAGGACATAAGTCTAAAATCTGCTGCTTCACACATTTTTGTGAAGTTATCCCAGTGCATTGTTTGCTTAAAATCTGTTGAATTGCGCAAACTTTCACATGACAGTTCCAGCTGATTAATGAGCGCAGATTGATAGTCTTTGATTTTTTTGTCAAGTATGTTATTAGCTACGTTAAGTTGCTGAACAGTGCTTGTTTCAGTATAGTTATTTTTCTTTTTTATATGCTTTATAGTCAGTGCTATGATAATTGTAAGTACTATAGCAGTAATAATTATTGTGTTAGTGTATCTATTTTGTTTGTTAATTTTTTGCTCTATAAGAAGTGCAGCCTGTGATAATTTTCTGTGTTTGTTGTCTAATAAATTTTGTATATCAATGCGTTGTGCTGCTATTGCATTAATGCTGTCAGTACTTATTTCATTGTTATCTTGCTGAAGAATATACAAAGCGTTTCCAACATCTTCTGCTGAACTATTAATGTCAACAACTTTCTTAGCGTAATGAACAGCTGAATCAGCATTGTTTAAGTAGTAAAAAGATTGCGCTTTGATTAAAAGTGCACTTGATGAGAATGGAGCTTGTTGAAGGTATTTATTGGCAAAAAACGCCGCTGAATCGTATTGTTCATAATTACGATACGTTATTGCTCTGATTAGTATAGAAATAGCTTGCACGCCGCTATCGCCGCTTATGGCATTTATTGAATCCATAAGCTTATTAAACTCTTCTTTTCTGTGCATTTTAGCGCATGCCAGAGCGATGTCGTTAAGCGCGTAGCCCATGGCAACAGTGTCTTTATCTTTTTCAAAACAATCATAGGAAAAGCGATAAAGTTTATATGCCAGATTGTATTTATCAACACTTTGGCATAGCACTCCCATATTGCAATATGCGCGGCCTTTTACAGTATGATTGTTTGTCAGCGTATGAACGACATTGATAAAGCATTGCGCCGCGTCAAGCGGATTATCTTTTTCTAGTAATAGCCTGCCGTAGTGGTAGTTGGCAGCGACGTATTCATCGGGATAGAAAAGTTTAAGAAACTTCAAATCGTTGACAACAAAGTCTAAGCGTATGCTATCAGGATAGATTTTACCATCGCTGCGCAGACTATCTGCATCATGCAGAATTTCTCGAATATTATTCATACGAACGCATGAAGCACATAATAGTAAACAAAAGACAAAAGTTATGTTTCTATGAAATTTTTGCGCTTTGATATTCACAAACTTATCAGATAAACGATTGCTAATAGTTCTTATACCTCAAAGTTTTTTGAGGTTGTATATTAAATTTTTCAAAGTTGCGGATGTGAATGTCTTTTATTTTTTTGTTATCAATTAAAGTGCTATCAGCATTGATATCAAATTTGAAAAACTCCTTTTTTAAGTATATTTGGTTAGGGTGTGGCGGTGTCTCTCCATTACCTATAGGATTGTCAATAGGCAATAAGTCAATTTCATCACAATTTGATATAGGAAACAGCAAATCTACCTCATCATTATGTGAGCATGAGAATAGCGTTAGAACGACTAAAGTAAATATCGTGAAACAGCGTCTTGAAAGTAAAAACATATTTGTTAAATATTTTTAGAATTGTTACAAATTTATGAAATAAATTTTACTTATCAAAAGCTAAACGCAGTACCAGTATGTATTAAATCAATCCAGATAACCAACAAGTTTTATATTTATTCTCTAATAATTTTAGTAATCAGCGAATTGTCATCGTCAAAGATAACTTTAAGGTAGTAAATGCCTCTGGTGAGCGGAGATATTTCTGTTTCAGTGCCGGTGTTTTTTAGCATCATTAACCCTCTTATGTCAGTAACAAAACTACACAATGAATAAATCACTATTAGGTAATAATTGACTGCATATTACATTTTTGTCTGTATTGACATTAGAGTGATATGCCCCCATAATTTTCTTTGCGGCATAAATTAATGTTGATGATGGTATGCGATTGTTAGCCGCTATTTTAAGAAACAACAATGATAAAAGCAAACATACTAATAATTTTTTCATATTTGTCACTTATAAAAGAGATTGAGGTAATTTAGCCTTGCCGCTTTGCAAAGCATCTTTAACGTATTGTATAAAGTTATTTTGTATTAAATCATTATGCGCTACGTCCGAATTAATTCCCATTTCGTATGCTGTAAGTAATACATTGTCAGCGTATGTTGTTTTTTTTAAGACGTTAATGTTATACCAAGTATCAAGGTTTGTATCGTGAGGGTTGAGTCCATCAATAGCGCAGTTATTCGCTCCAAGATTTTTATATTCAAATAAAAGTTCTTGTTGTGCTGTTTTAGAATATCCAACTTGTGTAAGTATATCAGTAAAATAAATGAACTGCATATAAGTGAAAGGTGTAGAATCGATAATCTGTTGTTCGGAAATATCAATTTTTTTATTTGCAAAATATTTAAGCAAGTCATCGAATGATTGATAGTCAGACCATTTTTCAGATATTACCAATAAGTTTTGCATATCCTGAATGAATATACTATTTGATGTTTGTGTTCCTTTTTTTATTTCAGATATTGATTTGTGTTCATTTTTTAGCATTGTAGATATCTGTCTGATACTATTTTTGTTTTTGTCTCCAAATATACCAGTGGTATATAAAAAACTCCAATCAACCGCATAGTAATCTTCGTAAAGGTTAATGTATTTCATTCGATTCTCTATATGTTCACAGTATCTCTGCTTCCATTCGTTTTGCGGAAAAAAATAAATATCTTTATCTACATCTGAAAAACTCCGAAGCAAGATATGATCTTTGTATTCAGGATTTTTAAATTTTACTACGAGCATTCCTACCAATTGAAAGATTTGTTCTTGCGATAATCCGTAGAAAGTTTCCGTATTGCCTGGTCCAGACGCGCATGGCTTCAAATCCGGCTGATTATTAGTTATGTCATCAGGAGTTGGCAACAATCCTTTTTTACTATCTTTACTTTGACAACCAAAGCACAAAATGACAAGTGATGATATAAATATTAATATATAAGTATTTTTTATCATTGTTTTAGTTGTTGTTTAAGTTCGTTTATTTGTTTTTGCTGTTCTATAATATAGAGTGTTAGTTCCTCGATTTTTTGTAGCAGAATAGTTTGTTGTTCACCGAGTTTTAGTCCATATTCTTTCAATGCTTCTGTCTTGTGATACGGCCCTGATACTTTCAGCATTGTTATTCTCCTGACAGAAAGCGTAGGATGTAACAAATGCCAAAAGAAAGATAAGGATAAACAAAGAGAAAAATTTTTTTCCATGATTGTTGTGATTTTTTAGAATTTTATTACACGGCAAAATTATTACTAAATTTTAATTTAATAATAAAAAAACTGTGGATTTTTGATTTTGGTAATTAGTTGTATATCTTTTGTTTATAAAAAACGGCTGTGGATTTTTTTATTCCAGTGTATAAAAATCGGCGAAATTCTGCGTTTTTTTTAAGATTCTCAGATTTATCGTATTTTCTTTTCTCCTTACGGAGATGAAGGAGATTTTTTTTAGGCAACAAGGGACACGCAGCAGCGTGTCCGCACAAAAAACATAGCAGGCAACATGAAATAACAGACACGCAGTCGCCAATATGAAATCACCGGTATGCGGTTTTAGTCGATTTCAACGTAGAATTGTACGGTTTTGAACATATTTTGCGCTGTGGTTTGCTGGATGGCGTAGTTGATGATTTGTCTTGTCTGGTGTATGTTGACTTTATTGTCGATACGCAGTACTATAGTTTGATAATAGATATTCATTATTCTGCTCACGAGCGGTTCCGTAACGTTCGATGTTTCTTGCGGGAAGTATTTGGCAAGAATTTGTTGTGCGTATTGCGCCGCGTGTAGTGCGATATCTTTTTCTTTATGTTTGAAGACAATAGTGTACATTCTGACGAATGGTGGGTATCGGAGCAGTTGTCGTTCTTTGATGGTATAGTTATAGAATGAAAGGTAGTCGTGTTCTTTAACCCATTGCATGATAGGGTGTTGAGTGTTGTAAGTCTGTATTATTACAGTGCCTTGTTGTTGTCGTCTTCCCGCTCTTCCGCTGACTTGTTCGAGTAGTTGGTATGCCCGTTCCGTAGAACGGAAGTCGGGCAGAGTGAGTAGGGAATCGGCATTGAGTACAGCTACGAGTGCTACGTTGTTGAAGTCAAGTCCTTTGCTGACCATTTGTGTACCGATTAGTATGTCGCTATTATGTTGAGCGAAATCGCTGATGATATGTTGGTGTGCGTTTTTTCGTCTTGTGGTGTCTGTGTCAAGTCTTGCAACTCTAGCGCCGTTGAAAAGTTTTTGTGTTTCCTGTTGTACTTTTTCTGTTCCTATTCCGGTAGTAGTAAGTTTAATGCTGCCACATTCAGGGCATTTATCAGGCATCCCGGTGCTATATCCGCAGTAGTGGCATGATAGGAATTTATTACCTCTGATGATATGTGGTGTGAGGCTCACTTCGCAGTTAGGGCATGTTGGGCTTACTGCGCAGTCTTCGCATGTAATATAGTGTGCTAATCCTCGTCGGTTTTGAAAAAGAATGACTTGTTTGTTTTCGTTTAGCGTATGTTTTATTTTGTCTGTCAGCGGGTCCATGAATGGTCCGTCATACATTTTTTTTCTGCGGCATTCTTTTATGTCAATTATTTCTATGTCAGGCATTTGTACGTCACCGTATCTATGTGTCAGAGTGACGAGTCCGTACTTGCCTATTGTTGCGTTGTAGTATGTTTCCACAGCCGGTGTTGCGCTACCGAGTAGTACTTTGGCATTTGCTATTTGTGCGAGCATGATGGCCGCATTACGGGCATGGTATCTTGGTGCCGGGTTTTGTTGTTTGTAGCTTGATTCATGTTCTTCGTCCACGATGACGAGTTTCAGTTGTGTCATGGGCAGGAATATCGCTGAACGGGCTCCCATGATGACTTTGAATGGATTGTCGGAGAGTTGTTTTCGATAAACTTCAACTCGTTCTTCGTCAGAAAATCCTGAGTGATAGATACCGAGATTTTCCCCGAGAATTTTCTTCATGCGTTCGGTGAGTTGTGTTGTGAGTGCTATTTCCGGCACAAGAAATAGCACTTGTCCATCGCTGTTAATGACATCTTTAATGATTTGGCTGTATATTTCTGTCTTTCCTGATGATGTTACTCCGTGGAGCAGCACAACGTTTTTCGTTTGCCAGAGTTTATTTATTGTATCGTATGCAGCTTGCTGGTGTTCTGAGAGATTGATGTTTTCCTTGCTTTCATCGTATTTTTTTGTATTGTTATTTTCAATTCTTGACACTTGTTGTTCAAAAGCGACGATGAATCCTTTTTCGATGAGTGTATTAAGAGTTGTGGCGCTGTTTTGTCTTGCGTTGAGTAGTTGCGCGCGTTTGATGTCATCGAATTGTTTGTAGTCTTGTGTTGTGAGGTAGATGATATTGAGTAGCAGTTGTTGTTGCGCCGGTGCTTTTTTTAGGCTGTTGAGTGCTTTTTGCAGTTCTTGTTCGTTTTGATATTGCTGTGCTATCCTGATTCTGATTTCTGTTTTTGGTTTATATCCGTAGTGTTTAGTGTCTGGTTTGAGTCCAGCGGGGATAGCAGCTCTGTATATTTCTCCTTCGGAGCACATATAATATTCCGCCATCCATTGCCAGAATCTTAGTTGGGTGTTGTTAGCGATAGGTGTAGTGTCAAGAATGTCTTTGATTTCTTTGTACTGAATATCGTTATTTATGTCTTTTTCGGTTAGTTCGCTAACAATTGCTGTATAGTTTTTTTTTAGTCCGAGCGGCACGGTAACCCTCATGCCGGTTTTTATGGTATGTACCATATCTTTCGGCACGCGGTAAGTTAGTTGTTGCAGTTGTAGCGGTAATATGACTTTAGCGTAGAGCACTTGTTGGTGTTTTGTCAGAGGCTGTTGATGAGAGTTGTGACGTCTTCAGGTTTTGTTGCCCATGAAGTGCAGAGTCTTATGACATCTTGGTTTTGCGGCATGTGTTGCCATGTGGTGAAAAGGAAATTTTTGGCGAGTTCAACGGCTTTTTCGTGTGTCATGATAGGGAAGAGTTGGTTAGTGAAGCTATCCACGAAGAAGTGGTATCCCTTGTCAATGAGTGCTTGTCTGATTCTCATAGCTTGTTCTACTGCGTGTTGTGATATTTTCCAATAAATATCATCCTGGAAGAGTGCTTTGAATTGTATTCCGAGCAGTCGTCCTTTGGCGAGCATGGCTCCGTTTTGTTTGATATGGTATCTGAAGTTTTCCTGTAGTTTTTTGTTAGTGATGACAACAGCTTCCCCGAATAGTGCTCCGACTTTTGTGCCTCCGATATAGAAGACGTCGCATAGCGCCGCAAGTTGTTGTATATTGATGTCGCATTTTGGTGAGCAGAGTCCGTAGCCGAGTCTTGCTCCGTCGATAAACAGCGGCATATTGAATCTGCGGCATACTTGATATATAGTAGTTAGTTCGGCGAGTGAGTATATAGTTCCCATTTCCGTTGGGAATGAGATATATACCATTCCCGGTCTGACCATGTGTTCATGCTGTTCGTCGTTGCGTTGTTCGAGTATCATCTGTTCGAGTTGCATGGCGTTGATTTTCCCGTCCGGCGATGGCAGTGTAAGCACTTTATGTCCGCTATGTTCTACGGCTCCCGTTTCGTGTACGTTGATATGTCCCGTTTCGGGGCTTACCACTCCTTCGTATGATTTTAGGATAGTAGAAATCACCGTCATATTTGTTTGCGTTCCTCCTACGAGGAAGTGTACGTCGGCGTTTGGTGTACCGCAGATACGTTTGATGATGTTTCTTGCTTCGGCGCAGTAATGGTCTTTTCCGTATCCTTCTGTTTGTTCAAGGTTTGTTTCCGTGAGCATTTTGAGCACCTCGGGGTGTGCTCCTTCGGCATAGTCGCAGTGGAATTGTATCATGGTATGTCGATATTTAAGGTGTGTTATTGTTTCATCATTCTTATTATTTGGTCTGGATTTTCGGCTCCGAAAACCGCTGTTCCCGCAACGAGAATGTCAGCTCCCGCATCGAAGAGTTTTGCGGCGTTATTGGTGTTTACTCCTCCGTCAATTTCAATCATGGGATGGAATCCTTCCTGATTCATGATATTGCGCAGTTGGTAGATTCTGTCGTAAGTTTTTTCGATAAATTTTTGTCCGCCATATCCGGCGAATACTGACATAAGCAACACCATATCAACTTTACTGATATGTGGTCTTAGTCGTTCTACGTCGATGTCAGGGTTTATTGTGAGACATGTATGCACACCTCTTTTCCGTATAATTTGTAAGGTTTCATCGGGATTTTCTACGGCTTCGAGGTGAAATCCCACGCTATATGCTCCGGCATCGCAAAAGCGTTGCGCGTATTTTTCCGGATGTGTAATCATCAGGTGTACATCGAGTGGTTTGCGGCATACAGGTGCGATGGCTTCCATGACAGGAAATCCGAATGAGATATTAGGGACGAAAATGCCGTCCATGATGTCAAGGTGCAGCCAGTCGGCGCAGGAATTGTTAATCATGTTGCAAGCGTTGCCAAGATTAAGAAAATCAGCGGCAAGCAGTGATGGTGCGATAAGTTTCATAATAGGAAACGTTTATTATATCACAAAGTTAATTATTTTTTTTGTCATGTGAGAAAAAAAACTTAATTTTGAACTATGAATACCATAGAGAAATTAATAAACACGATAAGTGAACGTATTGACACGTTTCGTCAGAATCTTATCAACAACCAGAAAAAGAAACTTCGTGAGCAGCTTGCCAAGCGTCGAAATGCTATGACCGCCGAGCAGGTGATGGAGATGAGCACCGCGATATGGGATAAGATAGAGCAGAGTCGTCTGTTTCAGCGTGCTGAGACGATAATGGTCTATTATCCCAAGGATAATGAGGTTGACACGAGAATTCTATTAAGCCGTTGGATGGGTAAGAAGCGTTTTGTACTGCCTGTTGTTGTTGACAAGGATATTGAGTTGCATGAATATCTTGGTGAGGATCATCTTCGTAAAGGTAAGTATGGTATTATGGAGCCTGATAGTCCTGTTTTCACCGGCAAGATAGATTTGCTGATAGTTCCCGGTTTGTTGTATGACACACATTTCAACCGCGTAGGTCGCGGCGGAGGCTATTATGATCGTTTTCTGGTTTACTATCATGTACCGAAGTTTGGTGTGTGTTATGATTTTCAGTTGGTTAAGAAGGCTCCGACTTTGGGTTATGATAAGCGTGTGACTCGTATATACACTGATAAGCGTCGTTTGGGTTAGGCAAATAGTATTAATTATGTAATGCGTCGCTACGTATTGGCGATATTATTGATAGTTAGTAAGGTGGCTTATTGTCAGTCACCTGATTTTTTGCCGTCAGGGGTTCATATAGCCGGTATTAGCAGTGCCGTAACAGATAGTTGGAGTGCTTTTGGCAATCCTGCATCTTTGGTTCAGCGGACTCGTTGGCAGTTTGCCATTCAGTATGAAAATCGCTATATGCTCAAGCAGTTCAGTAGTGAGACCGCCCAGTTGGCATTTTGCAATAAATATGTCAATGTTGGTGTTTGCGTGACACATTTTGGCTATAAGCATTATGGTGAGGTTGTGGCGGGTATTGTTTTTGCTCATGATTTTGGTGGTCGTTTCAGTATGGGTTTGCAGGCTAATTACTATGGTGCCTATATGGGAAAGGAAGATGGTTACTGCGGCACCGTGGTTCCCCAGTTGGGTTTCACAGTAGCTTTGGGTAGGAAGGTAACACTTGGTTTTGAGACTTTTAACCCTTTTATGCAGCATATTAGGGTCAAAGGTGGTGCCAAGAAGCAGTTGCCGTCGATATACAAGTTAGGTGTTGATTATCGATTTTATGAGCATTTTTCGTGGCTCACGGAGTTGAGCAAGGATTTGCGCGGCGAGTGGCGTGTGGCGACCGGTATAGAGTGGCAAGCTGTTGATATGCTTCGTGTCAAAGCAGGTTTGTACGCGGGTCGTTATTTTGTGGCATGCATGGGTGTTGGTATGAATTTCAAGGGTTTCGGATTTGATATCAACGCTGATGTACACCCGATACTTGGTGTGTGTCTGCAGGGTAATGTGCATTATGCGTTCTAGTTGTTTTGCGATATTATTATTGTGTGCCGTATGTGGTTTGTCTGCCCAGAGGTCGCTATTGAGCGGTAGTTTTACTATGGAGCAGATAGTTACCGACATCTATGGTCAGCTTACCGAGGATGAAGCGTCAGATGTTGACTATGAACAGCTTTATGATGATTTGGTGTATCTTGCGGCAAATCCCATTGATATCAATAACGCCGATGATGTTGCATTGTGTGCTTTGCCATTTTTGAGTCAGCGTCAGAGGGATGATATACGCTATTTTGTGAGTATGTATGGTGAGTTTCATGGCATTGAGGAGTTGCAGCTTATCAATTCTCTTGCCGATTATGACATCCGCAATATTGAGCCTTTTGTTGTGTTCACTAGCAAAATCCGGTCATCAGAAGTCGATAGTGTGGCGTCGTGGCGTGACGGTTTATTCAGTAGGACGCGTCACGTAGCCACAGTTCGTAGCGACTATCGTTCCAATGTTGATGTGTCGCCTTACTACCTCACGACTCGTTATCAGTTCACCGCCGGAAAGCGTCTGTCGTTGGGGGTGAATGCCACGAAATATGCCGGTCAGCCATGGTCCCGTCAGGGCTTCAACCACTATGGGTTATATGCGCAGCTGAGCGATGTGAGTCGTGTTGTAAAGCGCATAGTGATAGGTGATTATCGTGCTGATTATGGTTGCGGTTTGGTTGTAAGCAGTCGTTGGATGAGTGGAGTGTCGCAGTTGCTTGAAAGTCGTGGTGCTGTTGGTTTGCGTGCCCGCAGTTCCGCGAGTCAGTCGGGAAGTTATTTTCGTGGAGTTGGAGTGAGCCTGAAGCCTTCGTCATGTTCTGAGATATCAACATTTTATTCTTATCGGCATGTGTCGGAGCGTGACAGTGGTCAGCATGTAGTGGGTTTTCATGCGGGTTATGTTTGGAAGCATGTCAAAGTGGGAGGCACGGTGTTGGCGCGTTTTTCTGATATCGTAAAGCCTTATAGCGACCGACCTTATACCGCCAATTACAACACTGCCGGAAGGTCTGTAGTAGGTTCCGTGGACTATGCTTTGACGTTCAAAAACGTCGAATTCATCGGAGAAACGGCATTGATGCGCAATGCCGTGGCAACTCAAAACACCTTGTCTCTGATGCCGATAGCGATGTTGCGTTTGGTAGTTATGCAGCGCTATTATTCGCCTCGTTACGATAATGTTTTCGCTCGCAGCTACAGTCATTATTCCCGTGTGAATGATGAGTCGGGACTTTATCTTGGTGCAGTAGTGAATGTTAAAAACAGTATCCGCATGAGTTTTTATGCTGACGGCTATTCCACTCGTTATGTCAAGAGTCGCATCTATCAGCCTACAGTAGGTTTTGATTATGTTGCGCAGGTTAATTATCAGCCTCGTGCATCGTTGTCGATGGATTGGCGCACTCGTTGGAAGCGTGGTGAGGAGAATTATATGGCTGCCGGAGGAGTGTCATATAGCGGGAGGCTGGTTGACCTTGCGTCGTTGCGCTATCGTTTGTCATATCAGAATGGTTCTTTGACGGTAGGGACAGTGGTGCATGGTAATGTCAGTGTTGTTGAGCATGGTGATGTGACTTTGGGTGCGTCGTTGAGTCAGAGTGTGGGTTATCGGTGGCGTGTTGTGTCGTTGCAAGGTCAGATGACGGCCTTTCATGCTCTTGATTATAACAATCGCATTTATATGCATGAGCGCGATGTTCTTTATGCCTTTTCTATGCCTGTTCTCTATGGTTCGGGTTTGCGTTATAGTTTCAACGTGAGTTGGCGCATAGTGCCTCAGTTGATATTGCAGTTACATGTTGCCCAGACCCTTTACGACCGCACCACATCCTATAACCGGCACCCATTTACTGCACGTTTGCAGCTCCGCGCGAGTATATAGCGGAAGTGATTGTAGAGTAAAAAAGTCTTCAACATCTGTTGAAGACTTTTTTTGATGAATATAATCTTTAGATTTTTTAGAAAGTGTAGCGAACGCCGGTAACGACTTTGTAGTCGAAGAAGTGCGTGAGTGTTTTAGCTCCTTCGAGTTGCTTGGGCACTGCCATGCCATAACCGGGACGGAAGTCAATGCTGACAGCCATTGGGAATTTGTGGAAGTGTATTTCGGCACCGCCGATAGCATTGAGACCCCATTTGAAGTCAACCTTACTATCGTTTCCGGCGGCACCACCATTTTTGCCATAGTAGTAATCCCAGTCTTCGTCAGTCCAGAAGTCTCCTGCATAATCACTTATTTCTGAAGCACTAACTCTTGCGCGAGGAGCCAAGGATTTAGAGTAATCATCAAGAATATCGTTTGCAATTTTTTTACCTACACGGTCAGTGGTTGTTATAAAACCGAAGCTTACGCCACCGCCGGCAAACCATGATATGCTTCCCCAGCCCCATGATTTAATCATGCCTTGATACATCACGTTGGGGTTAGCCTCGAAGGTGAAATAGAACCAGTTGCGGAATCCGCTGGGAATGTCAGAGGATTTAGTTTTTACCTTCTCGCCGTTGTCATATTTAGTGACAGAAGTGAAAGGTATATTGCCGAGCAGGTTGACGCCCAGGTCAGCCTCAACGGCTAAGTTCCCAAAAAGTCCTTTATAAGAGAAGCCGTACAGAGTTCCGATAGTACCACCGACACTGTGTGTGTACTCCTGTGCTGATATGCCCGCCGCAAAGATGAGCATAAGAGCAATAGCCAAAAATGATTTTTTCATAATGTAAAGTATTAAAAGATTGATGTTTTCGACTACAAAGTTAACATTGTTTTTTTAAATAGCAAAAAATGAAGCCATAAATGTGGAAATTTCATAACATAGAAGAGTTGTTAGTTTGATTATTTTTGCTTGAAGCAACAATAAAGTCATGACATTTTGAATTATATTTTGTACCTTTGCGACGTGAAGTACTAACTTAAACATTAATTTTATGAAGAAATTATTTACATTTATTGTGTTGAGTATGTTATCGCTCAACGTATTTTCTCTTTCTAAGGCAGAATTTGGGATAGATCTTGGTGCCGGCATAGTAACGAATTTTGGTTCTTCAAGTGATTTGGTGGCATTGAAATTGAAGGACGAAGAGTTATTTACGAAGCCCAATTTTGGTTGGCGTCTTGGTTTTGAGGCTACATGGGGTTTGAAGTCAATAGGAAAAGAAGGTCCTATTGAGCCTGGTGCTAAGTGGATACTTCAGGCCGGCATAAGCACCCGCGGTTATCATTATAAGGGGTCAGGTTTCAAACAATCACTTCACACTTTTGATATTCAAGTAGCTCCTTTCCTCTTTGGTTGGCACTTTAACTTTGGTGACGGCAGGGTAGGTTTGCGTCCGCATACTGGTCCGTATGCGTCGTTTGACTTTGTCGGTTTGACAAGATACAAAGAAGATGGTAATGGTATTGATGAGAAAACTTCAATATGGGAAAAAGAAGAATATAATGATAAAGGTGATGAAAAACGTCCTCACCAATTTTTTGATGTAGGTTGGCAAGAGGGTGTTGACGTGTATTTAGCAGGTCAGCGTCTCTATCTTGGTGTTTTGGTTCAGGAAGGTTTCATGCAAATGACGAAAAGTGATTTTCGTGTTGGTTCATCCGGAACTCACTTCGGGTTCTTGGTACGCGTAGGTTACCGCTTCTAATATTCCTGTTATATAAAAAATCAACGCGCTGCAAGATTTGCGGCGCGTTGTTTTTTATTGTTAGAAGTTAAGAAGTTGAGAAGTTGAGACATTAGATTTGACTCGGATTTTTTCTGGGATGTATTGTTAGAAGTTTAGAAGTTTAGAAGTTGAGAAGTTTAGACATTAGATTTGAGTCGGATTGACTAGCAAGGAGTGCGTTAGCCGCTCCTCCCCTGCCTTAGGAAGGGGAGGAGTTTTTGACCCGGATTGTTTTTGTTCACGAATTAAGCGAATTTTACTAATTACTAAATTACTCAATGACACAATCAATAGTCAAATAGTAAATAGTGAAATAGTAAATGTGTTTTACCCCTCCGCCCTTCGGGCACCTCCCCTTTCTTCGACAGGGGAGGAGTTTTTGACTCAGTAGCGGGACACGCCGCGGCGTGTCCGTACTTGCAAATTACTCAATGACTAAATAACTCAATCAATATCAAAATAGTAAATAGTCCAATAGTAAATGTTTGTTAATTGTCAAATAGTAAATAACTTAAATACTTAAATAGTCAATGTTTGTCAGAATTGCATATCCTCAATAAGTTTTTGCATGGTGTTTTCGCTGACCCATGTTCCTACTATTAGTAGCGCGAACGCCATGGCTTGTCCCGGTCCGCAGCTGGTGATGATATTGTCGGAAACGACAACTGCCTGTTCGCTGTCGTATTCGCATCCGAGTTGGTCTTCAAATCCGGGGTAGCATGTAGCAGTATGTGCTTTGAGGATGCCGAGTTGTCCGAGTATTGACGGTGCTGCGCAGATGGCTGCTATTTTGCCGTGAGCGTTATTATGTTTTATGAGCATGTCGCATAGTGTTTTGCACTTAGCGAGGTTTGTAGTTCCCGGCATACCTCCCGGCAACAGCATCAGGTCATTGTCTGTGATAGTGATTTTGTCGATGGTGGTATCGGCGAGCATGGTGATGCCATGAGCGGTTGTCACGGAGTGCTCATTGGTTATTGACACTGTGTTGACCTCGACAGCCGCTCGTCGCAGTATGTCGATTGCAGCCACGGCTTCTATGTCCTCAAAACCGTCGGCAAGAAAAACGTAAGTGTGCATAAGTATTTGTAATTGTAATAGTTATTAAGTTTATGGATTTATTCTTCAGGAATTTTTGCCGTAACACAATATCTTGGGGTTCCTTTGAATGTTTTTAGCGCGTCTTGCTCATCGGTAGTGATAATGATGCGGTCTTCGTCAAGGTCTTTTTGTTTTGTTAGATATCTGAATACGAAATTATTGCGGTGTTCGGCAATTTCGCTGAGTTGTTCTTTTATGTTTTCTTCTCCGTAATGTTTCACCGCTCTGTTTGCCAGCGAGCCTTTTGAACCGATTTTTGATTTGCAGAAAGCTTGAAAGTCGCGGTCGCTGTCCCTGATAGCCGTTATCTTTTGCAAGTCGATTAGTGTGAGGTTTCCGATGCCTTGGTTGCGTGACTCATAGTATTCTTTCTTGATGTTAAACACGGCTCTGTCGGCAATGGCGTTATTGGTGTTGTACTGTTGTGTGAGAATGAGTTGCAGGTCTTCGTTTTCTGTCATCATCTGTGCTATGAGGTCGAGTTTTTCGTACTGGTCGAGTGTGAAGTCCGGCATATTGATGTTTATTGCTATGTATGACAGGTCGTTGTTTTTGTTACTGGCTTTAGCCATAGCCAGGAATGGCGCTGCTGTAGCTTTGAGCAGTATGCTTCCGACGGCTTTTCCGATGATGTCGGAGAGGTGAAACGTTGGTGAGTTGATGTCTCCTTCGACCGGCACTTCCATCTTGATGTATCCTTTGGGGTCTGTGAGCAGGTTGAGTGCCATCTTGAGTGGTATGTCCGCCACGACGGGTGTGTAGCGTTTTTTCTTTTTTCCCACTTCGGGTTTGAAGAGGTCTATTTGTTCTGTGACAGAAAGTTTTCCGTGTATGATGGTGTTATCGGAATTGATTGATAGCGTTCCATTTTTTATCGGGTATCCGAACATATATTCTGTCCAAGGCGATAATTTTGTGATTTTGATATTTCTCAGCATCGCTACCACTCTTGAGCTTGATTTGATTGGGTTCAGTGCTCCTCGCCAGTTGATCATCATGCTTCCCCCGTCGGGCAGTTGTCCTGCGGCTATGATATGATTAGTGGCTGAGCGCGTATCGACTTCTTTACCCTGAATTTTTATTCCGGTGATTTGGTATTTGAAGTCGGATGGCAGTGTGTAATCTTCGTAGTTCACGGCACATCGCTGCACGTCCATTTCGCCTATGCGCAGTCGCAGTTTGTCGAAGTCCATGTTGAGTTCGTTGCCATCATAGTCAGTAGTTGGTTCATTTTGGGCTGTTTGTGTTGACTCGTCATTATCAGGGTCTTTATACAGTATATTTTTTATTGTGTTGGAGTTTTTTTCGTTGACGATATCTACCGCAAGGCTGTCGATTTTGATTTTTTCGATGTCTATCGTCATATTTTTCATTGCCATGCTTTTGACGTTGAGGTGCATCAGAGGGCATATCACTGCCGAGTGCCGTCTGGTGTCTTTTAGGTCAATGTTTTTTACAGTGATTGTTCCCGTGATGTTGGTTGCCATGGGGTCGTTTACGGCTCCGTTGGCCATTAGGTCTCCGTCAATAAGCGCTTCCAGAGAGTGGATGTTAAGATGTTCTTTGATAATTGGGAATGCGTGTTTTGCGTTGAGGTTTTGTGTTTTCACGGCGAGTTGGAATGCCTGTTTGGCTTTGTTATATCTTCCGTTGACTTTTAGAGTTCCTCCTCCGTTTGGGAAGTCGATGCTAATGCCGGCATCCGAGTTGTCGCCGGCAAGGTGTATGCCCGGTATTGTTAAGTCAAAATCGCTCAGGCGCCAGTTGTTGTTTTTGGCAGGCGCGCTATAGATTACCGTTGATTGTTCGAGTTCTATGTTGTTCAGGTGTATTGCCCATGACTTTTTGTTGTGTTGTTTTATTGTGTCATTTTTATTTGTTTTAAATCGTTCAGGAATGTCGGAGAAGTTAAAGCATGAGTCTTGGTTGACGATGCTGACGAAAAGAGCGTCGGCATCAATGCTTGCTATTCTTACTTGCCTGAAAGGCAGGGCGCAGGGGTTAATACGCACGAATAGCGAATTGGCATGCATGAAATCAGTCTGTTGGTCTTGTTCGGTGCATTGCAGGCCTTTGATGTACACTGCTCCTGTAAAGGGGTTGAGATATACCATTGAGAGTGATATGTCGCGGTTCAGTTTGTGTGATATGTTTGTTGTGAGAACGATGTGCGCTGTTATTGACGTGATGAGTGTCACGGCGACTATCACCATTAATGTTATGAGCAGTATTTTCAGTGTTTTCTTCATTTAGGCACAGTAAGTATGTCGTGAATTGTTATGATACCGATGAGTTCCTTACTTTGTGGTGTTTCAGTGACTGCGAGTGATGTTATCTTATTGATTTCCATCATGGTGATGGCTTGTGTGAGCAGTGCGTCCTGATGTATGCTTTTGAAGCCTTTAGTCATGAAGTCTGATGCTCGCAGTTCTTTTATGTCGTCGAATTTTTGCACAGCTCGCCTTATATCTCCGTCGGTGATGATACCTATGGCTTTATCGTGGTCATAAACCATGACGAACCCTTTTCGTTTGTCACTTACGGTGTAAATGACATCTTTGAACGCCGTAGTTGTTTGTACTCGCGGTATTTCGTGACTCATTTCGTCGCTGACATGCGTGAGTAGTTGTCTTCCGAGTGCGCCTCCCGGGTGGTAAAGCGCGAAGTCCTGTGTTGTGAAATGTCTTCTTTCCATGAGGCACACGACCAGTGCGTCGGAGAGCAGCAGTGTGGCTGTTGTAGAAGTTGTAGGCGCGAGGTTGAGAGGGCATACCTCATGGTCAACGGCTACGCTGAGCACCACTTCCGCCTCGCGTGCGAGTCGTGAGTTGAGGTTTCCGGTGATTGCTATGATGCGTGCACCTATTTTTTTGAGAGGTTGCAGGATGTTAAGAATTTCGTGTGTGCTTCCTGAGTGGCTCACAAGAATTGCGATATCGCCTTTTGCCACCATTCCCAGGTCGCCATGCATGGCTTCCGCGGCATTGATAAAGAATGAGGGAGTACCTGTTGAAGCCAATGACGCGGCGATTTTATGCCCTATGATACCTGTTTTACCAATTCCCAGCACCACGACTTTGCCTTGGCAGCCGTATATCATCTCTACAGCGCGGTTCATTTCATCGCCGATGTTGTCGGCCATGTTTTGTAACTGAACAAGCTCGTCAGCGATTATTTCTTTGGAATGTTTTGCGAAATCCATGATATGTTTTAGCTATGATTTTCAAGTACTATGTTATTGTTTATCTTTGTTTATCTTTAAGAATAAAGTCCGCGAGTTCCCGGAAGGCTCCTTGTCCGCCTTGTTTTTTCAGTTGTATAATTCCTTCTATGGTCTTCACTTGTGGTAAGGCGTTTGCCGGGCATGCCGCAAGACCTGCCGCCCTTAGGATGTTTATGCAGTTCACGTCGTCGCCGATGTATGCCACATTATCCATCGTGATGCCCATGTCGCGGCAGATGTCTTCCGCGGTATGTAGTTTGTCGGCAAAGCCTTTGCCCATGAATAGGAAGTCAAGTTTGAGTTTTTCGACTCGTGAGCGTACAATGTCGGTTGTTTCTCCTGTTATGATGCCTACTTTGATGCCTGCCTGTTGCAGCATTTTCATTCCCATTCCGTCAATGACGTTGAAGCGTTTCATGGTGTCGCCTTGTGCTGTGTAGTACATGCCTCCGTCGGTTAGTACGCCATCAACGTCTGTGAGCACGAGTTTTATGTCGTGTTTCATAATCGGCGATTTCATCGTATTTTGCGCATTATTTTGCGCCGTATATCCTTTTGTTATGGCATCGTACTTAACAGCCATTGTCAGTATTTTTTCGGCATCTTGCAGTCGCAGTTGATTAGGTCCGTCGCTCCATGCGTGTTCGGGGTCAGGGTGTATTTCGGCAAATATGGCATCGACTCCTACCGCAAGCGCGGCTCTGATGAGGTGTGGCACCATATCTCTGTTGCCCCCTGTACTGCCTCCCATTCCGCCGGGTTTTTGTACTGAATGTGTGGCGTCGAACACCACGGGAACCCCGCAACGCCGCAGTTCCACGAGAGATGTCATATCGACAACGAGGTTGTTGTATCCGAATGATGTTCCGCGTTCAGTGACGAGGATTTTGTCGGGTGCCATGTCACGTATCTTATCCACGACATTAGTCATATCCCATGGTGCGAGGAACTGTCCTTTCTTGATATTGACCACTTTGCCGGTTTTTGCGGCAGCCACGAGCAGGTCAGTCTGTCGGCACAGGAAAGCCGGTATTTGCAGAATATCCGCCACTTGTGCCACTTGTTGGCACTGCCAGCATTCGTGGACATCGGTCAAGATTGGTACTCCTACCTCTTCTTTTACTTTTTTAAGAATTTTCAGTCCCCGTTCCATACCTATACCGCGAGGTGCGTCTTTTGAAGTGCGGTTGGCCTTATCAAATGATGCTTTGAAGATGTATGGTATGCCGAGTTGCGAGCATACTTGCTTAAGGTGCTTGGCTACGAGCATACACATATCTTCAGACTCTATGCTGCATGGTCCGGCGATGAGAACGAAGCGGTCACCGCCGATGACGATGTCTGATATTTGTACTTTCATGATGATATAAATCTTGTTTGGGGCTACTCATCCAATTTTAGCAAAGTTAACAATAAAATTTCACACAGCAAGTGTGAAATCGCTGTTAAGGAAAATTCTTGCGTTTTTTTGCCGTGAAATTGGCAAAAAAGGCGTAATTTTGCTGTTTGATAGAAACAAGTCCGTTATGCTAGGAAATAAAAGCCATGAAGTGTTGGTAAGCAGGGACACGCCTTCAGCGTTGTCAGGCGTGTTGTCGAAGTTGAGTGCCGACAAGTTGTTTTTGTTGGCTGATGAGCATACTATGCCGCTGGCTCACACGTTGTTGCGTGATGTGCGTTTTGATGGTGAGCATTGCGTGCCCGCCGGCGAGTCGTGCAAGAGCGTGGAGAGTCTGCTGGGTTGTTTGTCGTCGATGGAGAGTGGGGGTCTGACCCGCAGTTCCGTGCTGTTGAATTTTGGCGGCGGCAGTATGAGCGACTTGGGCGGTTTTGCCGGTGCCGTTTTCAAGCGCGGTTTGCGTGTAGTGAACGTAGCCACGACGCTGTTGGCAGCCGTTGACGCGTCCATAGGCGGTAAGACCGGCGTTAACTACATGGGTTTGAAGAACGAGTTGGGCGTAGTGCGCATGCCGGCGTCGGTGATAGTGAGCGTGGAGGCATTGTCAGAGTTGCCCAATGAGCAGTGGCTGAGCGGCTACGGCGAGGTAGTCAAGTACTCGCTGATGATGAGCGGCGCGGTGCCGCAATTTGTGAGGAGCAACGATGTGTTGAGTATTGACAGCGCTGAGTTAGAGACAATTATCACCGAGTGCGCGAACTTCAAGCTCCGCGTTGTGGCTCGTGATCCTCATGACACGGGTTATCGTCATATACTGAATTTGGGGCACACAGTGGCTCATGGCATAGAAGCCTATGAGCATGAGCGAGGTAACGACATACCGCATGGCATAGCCGTGGGGCGTTCGTTGCCGGTGGTGGCATATATAAGTTATGTGATGAAAGGCTATTCCCGCAAAAAGGTGGCAAGATTGAGACATATCTGTTGCGAGGCCTTCGGACTACTTGATTATAGTTGCAAGGATGTGGATAAGATAATAGAATATATGTACCGCGACAAGAAGAACATCGGCGATGGTCACATAAGGATGGTATTGCTTGATGGTAGTGCCAATGTTCCTGATGTGAATTGTGAAGTTCCTGAGAGTTTGATACGCGAGGCAATAGATTTCTATTGCTGATTTGTGTAAATGATTTATTTTTAGTACCTTTGTAGATTAATAAATAGCATAAAAAGTTGTATAAGTATGATTACTAAACGTTTGCAGTTACTTCGCGACGCAATGTGCGTTGCCGGTATAGATGCTTATATAGTTCCGAGTACAGATCCTCATGCCAGTGAATATGTTGCTGACCGTTGGAAGGATCGCCCTTGGATATCCGGTTTCACGGGTTCGGCAGGTGTTGTTGTAGTGACGGCTTCAAAAGCCGGTTTGTGGACTGATTCGCGTTATTTTCTTCAGGCAGAGCAGCAGTTGCAGGGTAGTGGCATAGACCTTTATCGTGATGGCATACCCGGTACGCCCTCGGTGAGCGAATGGCTCGGCAAGCAGTTGCGTAGAGGTCAGCGCGTAGCTGTGAATGCTATGCTCTATAGCGTTGCTGAATATGAGCAGATGTCGCGTGAGTTGTCACGCAGCGGTATAGAGTTGTTTGGAGCCGATTTGATAAGTCCACTATGGATTGACCGTCCTGAGGTACCACTCAATGAATGTATTGTTCTTGACGAGAAATATGCCGGTGAGAGTGTTCAGAGCAAGATAGAGCGTGTGCGTGGTGCCATGGCTCAACACGGTGCTGACACTATGATTATTTCCGCCTTGGATCAGATAGCATGGTTGCTGAACCTGCGCGGGTCGGATGTTGACTATAATCCAGTGGTAATAAGTTATGTGCTATTGACGGCTACTGATTGTACGTTATACATTGATAATCGTAAGATTAGCAAGGATGTTGACAGACATTTACTGCAGTGTGGCGTAAAGATGGATCTTTATGGAAATATCTATAGTGCCGTTCAGACCATTAGCGTTGAGAGTCGTGTTCTCATCGATGCCGACAGGCTTAATTACGAGCTGTACTCGTTGTTGCCGGCCGGCGTGAAAAAGATTTTTGCCGCATCCCCAATATTGCTTCTCAAGGCATGCAAAAATGCCGTTGAAATCGATGGTTTTCGCCGTGCCATGGTCACTGATGGTGTGTCTTTGGTGCGTTTTTTCCGTTGGCTGGAAACGGCTATAGCCAAAGACCCTGTCACAGAGTGCGACATCATGCGCCGTTTGCGCGAGTTCCGTTCTCAAGGCGCCAATTTCCGCTGTGAGAGTTTCGGTACCATAGCCGGCTATCAGGATCATGGCGCGATAGTGCATTATGAGGCAGAGCCGGAAACGTGCTACACGGTATATCCGAACGGTATACTGTTGTTGGACAGCGGCGGTCAGTATCTTGACGGCACGACCGACATCACCCGCACGGTGGCGTTGGGCGAGCCGAGCGCCGAGCAGCGTGAGGATTATACGTTGGTTCTGAAAGGTCATATAGCTATCGCCACCGCTCAATATCCTGAGGGCACTCGCGGTAATCAGTTAGACATCCTGGCACGTTATAACCTATGGCAGCGCGGGCTTCATTACGGACACGGCACCGGTCATGGTGTAGGGCACTTCCTCAATGTGCACGAAGGTCCGCAAAATATACGCACCGACAATAACCCCACGGAGTTGCGCCCGGGTATGGTGATATCCGACGAACCGGGGTTGTACCGCACCGGCAAATGGGGAATAAGAATAGAAAACCTTGTTGTCGTGACAGAAGGTATTACGACTGAATTCGCTCATTTCTATCGTTTTGAGACCTTGACGCTATTCCCTTACGACATTAATCTCATCAATTATGATATGCTCACCGAAGATGAGAAGGCCTTTGTGGCAAAATATCACAGAAGAGTGTATGACACTCTTGCGCCGCATCTCAATGCCGAGGAGCAACAATGGTTAAAAACTAAATGCGCTATATCATGAACAAGCTACTCGCCTCTCTATTGGTCATTATGCTAATCCCCGCGTGCCTTTCGGCAGAGCAGTGGACGTCGTATAAGAATAATAGGTTGTCGTTTGACTATCCCCAAGGGGCAAATACTAAATTCACTCCCGGGCACGGTAACTCTTTTTCGTTGGAAGTGGACTATTATACCGGCGATAAAGATTCACTCTCAACGGATATGTTCGGTTATTTTGTTGAATATGAACAGATGAAGATATCTGTCGAAGAGCTTATTGGTATGACCGATGATGACGCAGGGTTGCTGGTCAACGAGTTTAAGAAATCTTTTAATAATAAGACCGTAGGACAATTTATTTTTGACAAGCCTCAGATAGAGCGCGATGATAGTGGAAAAATCAAGCGTGTGTTATGTAGGTTGACAATTGAAAACGCTGAAATCAAAAAGGTATTCAAAGGAATAATAGTTCTTGTGTTTAATCAAAGTAATTTACAGATGCATTTCGGTATGTCATCATCGTCGGTAACAGAAGCCATGCTACATCGCGTGATGGAGAGTGTGCGAATAACGATGTGACCATGTTGTGAAAAATACGTAACTTTGCACGATGTTTGAACTTTCCGCCCTCACATTACTTGAAATAATCCTAATCATAGGATTCGGTTTGACGTTTTTCGTTGAGCTGTTCTATTGGTTGTATATCATGCTTGGCATTTGGCGTCACCGTCAGCATGTCAAAGCCGGCAAGGTGGCTTATCGCGAAGACCAGCCGGGAGTGTCTGTGATAATCTGCGCCCGGAACGAGGGTCGTAATTTGCTAAACTATCTGCCGGCAGTGTTGGAGCAGAAGTATCCTGTTTTTGAGGTGATAGTGATAGACGATGGTTCGATAGACAACACTCATGACGTGATAACCATCTATAGTCAGAAGTATAGTAATCTTCACATCACTTTTGTTCCTCGCGAGGCTCGTGCCTTGAGCAGCAAAAAGTTGGCGATTACGCTTGGTGTCAAGGCTGCCCGGTATGATTACTTGCTGTTTACCGATGCCGATTGCGTACCGGAAAGTGATTTATGGATAGCCAATATGATGCGCAATTTCACTGATGACACAGATTTTGTGCTTGGCTATGGTGCTTATTTTGAGGATAAGACTCATTTGAGTCGTTTGATAAGTTTTGACACTCTGACCATCGGTATGCAGTATTTGGGTTATGCCGAGATAGGTATTCCCTATATGGGTGTAGGTCGTAATATGGCGTATCGCAAGCGTGTGTTCATGGACAATCGTGGTTTTGCCGGTATGTTGGGAGTGATGGCGGGTGATGATGACTTATTTGTAAATCGTTACGCGACGGGCAAAGGCACTCGTATTGAGGTAACTCCAGAGAGTGTGATATGGTCTCCTGCCAAGAAGCGTCATAGTTCATGGTGGCAGCAGAAGCGTAGGCATTTAAGTGTTTCGCCACTTTACACAGCCACAAGTAAGTTTATCGCCGGTTGGGAATGTGTTGTGCGCTTCTTCTTTTATGCGACGTTTCTGTGTATGCTCTATGTTAGCAAATGGCCTTTTATCATGGTTGCCATGTTGTGTATGCTGATAAAGTTGCTTACTGAGGAGAGTGTGATAAATCGTACAGCGCGTCAGTTGGGTCAGCACAGGTTCGCGCTGTGGAACGTGCTCTATTTTGACATTGTGATACCTGTCGTGAACCTTATCGCGATGCTCACCCCAAGACGTCATAATGGTTGGTAAGATAAGAAAACTATCATCTAATTATATATATGTATAAGATTCTCAGGAAAGATTTTTTCTCGGAAAATGTCGTGAGGCTCGTTGTTGAGGCTCCGGAGATAGCCCGCAGTCGTAAGGCGGGTCATTTTGTTATTATTCGTGTTGGCTCTGATGGTGAGCGCATTCCGCTGACTATCGCCGATGCCGATGCTTCTGCCGGCACGATAACTCTTGTCGCCCAGCGTGTAGGGGTCAGTACCGCTCGTTTCGCATCGCTCAATGTCGGAGACGAGTTGACAGACCTTGTAGGTCCTCTTGGTAAGGCTACTGATATCCGGCATTACGGCACGGTTGTATGCGCCTGCGGAGGAGTTGGTGCGGCACCTATGTTCCCTATCGCTCAAGCTCTTAAGGCTGCGGGGAATAGGGTCATAGTGATTCTCGCGGCTCGCAATAAGAGCCTGATCATGCTTGAAGACGAGTTTCGCGCAGTGGTTGATGAGGTACGTGTGATGACCGATGACGGCTCGTACGGCGATAAAGGTTTGGTAACGGTTGGCGTTGAGGATGTGATACAACGCGAGCATGTTGACAAATGTTTCGCTATAGGTCCCGGAATAATGATGAAGTTCACAGCGTTGACGACAAAAAAATACGGAATACCAACAGATTGCAGTCTGAATACCATTATGGTTGACGGCACCGGAATGTGTGGCGCATGTCGTGTAACGGTAGGAGGCAAGGTCAAGTTTGTGTGCGTTGACGGTCCTGAATTTGATGCCCATGAGGTGGATTTTGATGAGTTACTGACACGTCAGGGAGCTTACAAGGCTGAAGAAGTAGCCGCCTATGAGGCCTATCAGCGTCATTCCGAGTCGTCGTTTGCCGTTACGTCAGCGAGCCATGATGCTGAAGCCTCGGAAGTCGTTGGTGGTGTTCAAGAGTTCGATTTTGCTGAGTTGACAGACCGTGGCGCAGCTTGGCGCGCGGCATTGCGCGGCAGCCTGAAGCCCAAGGAGCGCACCGAGCGTGAGCGCGTGGTGATGAACGAGTTGCCCGCTGAGCAGCGCATACATTCCCTGACCGCCGAGGTCAACCAAGGTCTTACGGAGGCTCAGGCGGTAGCCGAGGCGTCAAGGTGTTTGGACTGCGCCAACCCCGGTTGCGTAACCGGTTGCCCGGTAGGCATTGACATACCGTCGTTTGTGAAGAATATCGAGCGCGGTAATTATTTAGCGGCAGCGGCTGTCATCAAGCGCAGTTCCACCCTACCGGCGGTATGCGGTAGGGTATGTCCGCAAGAAAAGCAGTGTGAGAGTCAATGCATACATCTCAAGATGGGTCATAAGGCTGTTGCGATAGGTTATCTGGAGCGTTTTGCCGCTGATTACGAGCGTGAGTCAGGCAATATGTCAATGCCTGATATCCAGCCCGCTAACGGCATGAAGATTGCTGTAGTAGGTTCCGGTCCCGCAGGTCTTGCCTTTGCCGGAGATATGGCCAAGTATGGCTATCATGTGGAAGTCTTTGAGGCTCTGCACCAGATAGGTGGTGTGCTCAAATACGGAATACCTGAATATCGTTTGCCGAACAGCATTGTTGACACGGAAATCAATATGCTTGAACGTATGGGTGTTGTATTCCATAAGAACATCATAATTGGTAAAACGATATCCGTTGACGAGCTCAAAAATGACGGTTTCAACGGTATTTTTGTGGCTACCGGTGCCGGTTTGCCTCGTTTTATGGATATCAAAGGTGAGAATTTGATAGGTGTGATGAGCAGTAATGAGTACCTGACTCGCGTGAATTTGATGCACGCCGCCGATAGCGAGTCTGACACGCCTGTTATGCATGGCAAGCATGTTGCCGTTATCGGAGGAGGTAACACAGCGATGGATGCTGTTCGTACCGCTCGCCGTTTGGGTGCTGATGCCACTATTGTATATCGTCGTGGCACAGATGAGATGCCGGCTCGTGCCGAGGAGGTAAAGCATGCAATGGAAGAAGGCGTGCATTTCCTGACACTGCATAACCCGATAGAGTATCATGGTGATGACAAAGGTCATGTGACAGAGATGGTACTCCAGGTTATGGAACTCGGAGAGCCGGATGCTTCGGGTCGTCGCAGCCCCGTGCCGGTAGAAGGTTTGACCAAGACGCTGCCCGTTGACATGGTAATTGTGGCGATAGGTGTGTCTCCTAACCCCATCGTTCCTCGCAATACCGCCGGGCTCAATGTGAGTCGCAAGGGAACAATAGAAGTTGATGACAGTCTTGAGAGTTCTGTGCCCATGCTTTTTGCCGGAGGCGATATAGTTCGCGGTGGTGCTACAGTAATTCTCGCCATGGCAGATGGTCGCAAGGCGGCGCGAGAGATGGATAATAAACTGCGTGGAGCATGAAAATCAGAGTAGGATTCGGATATGATGTTCACCGGCTTGTAGAGGGTCGTGAACTATGGTTGGGAGGTGTGTTATTGCCCCATAGTCATGGTTTGTTGGGGCATAGTGATGCCGATGTGTTGATACATTCTTTGTGCGACGCTCTGCTTGGTGCCGCCAATATGCGTGATATAGGATACCATTTTCCTGATAACGACCCTGATATAGAGGGAATAGACAGTAAGATAATCCTTGCGCAAACCATGGAACTGATTCGCGGTAGGGGTTATGAATTTGTCAATGCCGATATTACCGTATGTGCCGAGCAGCCCAAGATAAATCCTCATATAGAAGCCATGCAGCGTTGTTTAGCATCTGTGATGAAAGTAAGCGCCGACGATATCAGCATTAAGGCCACCACGACAGAAAAGCTCGGTTTCATCGGAAAAAAAGAGGGTATGAGCGCTTATGCCGTGGTTCTGATAGAGAAAATCTAAATACCGAAAATATGCGCCGTATAGCGTTTTTGTTAGTGCTATTGCCCTTGTTGGCATATTGTCAGCAGGATAGTGTTCGTCGTCGTCCCATCAGTTTTGAGTGGAACGCCAACGCTTTTACTTTTTTTGATAATGGTGAGTATCAGGGTTGTCCTTATGCCGTAAGCGGAACATATTCCGGCATCCGTCTATCGCCAGAATTTGGAATAGGCTGGGGAGGTAAGTATAAGTTGATGGCCGGTGTTCATGTTCAGAAAGACTTTGGCAGCAGGGAGATTATAGACTACTTAGATGTTATAGCCTATTTTGATTATCGTCAGCAGCATAAACGTATCTCCCAACATTTTATGATGGGTGCCTTTCCACGCGAAGGAATGTTGAGTAACTACACTAATTTCTTTTTCCGCACGTGGTATCGCTACTACCGTCATAATATGACAGGTATGTTTTACCAGTTGGACGGTAAGGTAGGTTTTGTTAATGTTTGGTTGGATTGGACCGGTTTGCAAAGTAAGACGGAGCGTGAGACATTCTATGTCGGTGTGAGTGGTGAGGCCCGAGCCAAGGCTTTTGTCGGCGGTGGTGAGTTTTATATGTTCCACTATGCCAATACCGACCCTCCGTCAGGTGATAAATGTGTTCACGACAATATTTTGGGCAATTTTTGGGTAGGCATAGACCTGCACTATTGGCGGTGGAAACATGTTAACAAGATGCGTTTCACGGCAGGTGTAATGACCGGTGTTGAGCGTAAGCGTGATGATGGTCTTACTCCCTCTAAATCGCCTGTAGGCTTATTCGTCAGTTTCGACATTAACGTATGGCGCTTCGGCGCAAGGGCTATTTACTACTATGGTGAGAAACGATATACCGTAGAAACGGATGATTTTGGAGCCACGTATTGGGGAAGCCGTATGCTGCAAAGCGGTAATTACCTGCTCGGGCATGTTTATTACGACTTATTTAAGTGGGATGGTATAAAAGGTCAACTGGGATATAAATTCCATGTCGTTGACGGTAAGTTATATCATCAGCAGGTGCTTACTTTGGCTGTTAATCTCAATAGACACACTATCACTCAGTTGCGCAATCATCCTAAGTATTGAGAGATTTGCTTTCCTGATTGGCGTGGCCCTGTTACTGAAATTACACTCCATTTTTTGGTAATTTCAAAGGTTAGCACTGTAATTTTCTGAGATACATATTGTTATTATTAAAATGGACAAAATGGATAGTTGACTATACTATTTGTCAGGTTTTCTAAAATATATAATTATGAAACGATTTTTTTATTGTTTATGTGTAGTATTATGTGCTATGTCCTGCTCTAAAGGTGGTGAGCCTGTTGTGTGTTGTGGTCATTTGGATAATTATGTTGATTTTCCGTCGCGTTACGTGTCCCCCCGCACGGTGCGAGTATGGACTCCTACGTGTTATGACCCCTCGAAGCGGTATGAAGTATTATATATGCATGACGGCAAGATGCTTTTTGATGCTTCAGTAACGTGGAACCATCAGGAGTGGGGTGTAGATGAGGTTGTTGATAGTTTGATATCGTGTGGCGCGATACGTGAGTGTATTGTCGTTGGTATTGATAACACCGATGAGCGCATAAGTGATTACTGTCCGGATGATATTGTTCAATACCTTCCTGCCGGAAGTAGTGTATATCGTGGACTTGCCTCACAAGGAAATGCTTATTTGAGTTTTTTGGTTGATGAGGTGAAGCCTTTTGTTGATAGTGTTTATTCGACTTATGTTGATCGTGAACATACTTGGGTGCTTGGCAGCAGTTGTGGTGGTTTGATATCTTCTTATGCTCTTTGCAAGTACAGTGACGTGTTTGGTGGAGCGGCGTGTATGTCAACACATTGCACGTTGGCATATCCGCATCCCGATGCTGTTGATAGTCTTGTGGTTCGGGCTTACCGCACCTACCTTGAGGAGCACCTTCCGTCAGCCAATAGTGCGCTATTGTATATGGATAATGGTGATAAGACTTTGGATAGTTTTTATGGAGAGTCTCAGCATGCCTTAAATGTTATGTTGTATCAACATGGTTGGGATTCGGCGCATTATATGTATCGGTATTTTCCCGGAGCGGCTCATTGCGAGGATGATTGGCGAGCTAGGCTTGATGTGCCTTTGAAGTTTCTGCTAGGCAAATGATTTCTTGTATGGGAGCGCCATGTTGTGTTCATACTTTTTCATGATTATGATAGTGACTCTTATGATGTTGCGGAAAGTTACGTAAATTGACAAATACTGTCAATATGATTCAATCAGTAGTCATTTTATTTGCAGATACGGAGCGATGCCATTAACTTTGCGTAGTGAAAAATATAAACCACCGCAAACGCATGAAAGTTATGAATACCGTGTCCGTATTATCCGAGAAATTATATTATCCCAGTGCCACCCGCAGTCAGTTGGCTGCGGCTATGGGTGTTAGTCGTCAGACCTTTGCCCGTTGGATAAAGAGCAGTGATGACGTTGATTATCTTCGTCGTTGTGATGAGTTACGGCGTCATGTATTCACTCCTCGTGTAGTTCGTTATTTTTGTGAGAAGTATGACATAGACCCCCGTAGGTTGTAGTTGTTATAGTCTATCGAGTCTGGCGGCGTCGAGTCGGAGGAAGATGAATAATAATA
Organism: Bacteroidales bacterium UBA4353; assembly: GCA_002394025.1. Lineage (GTDB taxonomy): Bacteria > Bacteroidota > Bacteroidia > Bacteroidales > Paludibacteraceae > UBA3747. Next base: position 45,336 of record DGSV01000084.1, on the reverse strand, counting down.
GTGTGAAAGCCCAGAGCGATGATCCTCCGTATGAGAAGAAGGGCAGCGGAATACCGATTACGGGCACTAGTCCGATGACCATGCCTACGTTTACCGCGAGGTGGAAGAAGAGGATACATGTGACGCAATATCCGTAGATACGGCTGAAGTTGTCTTTTTGCCTTTCCGACATGATGATGAGTTTGATGAGCAGTGTGAGGTAGAGCAGCAAGACGAATGTTGTTCCCACAAAGCCGTGTTCTTCTCCCACGGTGCAGAAAATAAAGTCGGTGTCTTGTTCCGGTACGTATTTGAGTTTTGTCTGTGTTCCGCTTCCCAGTCCTTTTCCCCATAGTCCTCCCGACCCGATAGCTATCTTTGCCTGATTGACGTTATATCCTTGTCCGGCACGGTCTTCTATGACTCCCAGGGTGACCATTATTCTGTTGCGTTGGTGAGGTTTGAGTTTGCTGATGAGTATTGATGCCGATAGGCAGTAGATGATTGCGGCAATGGCGAATACGGCGATCCATATTGTGTCGCGTTTGTTATGCGCTATGCCGAGCAGTGCCGTGTAGATGGCATCGAAGAGCACTATTGCTATGCTCACATACTGCATATTGACATTGAGCCATATATTTACTGTGAGTGCTATTGCTGCTATGGCAGTGTTGATGCCGGCGAGTATGAAAGCAAATCGCGGCAGTTTAAGCCAATGATATACATATATGAAGCATATTATCATGAGCATGATCATGCATGCTGTTATTCCCCACGTTCCTGTTCCGAGAGGTAGTGTTGCTTCCGCAAATGCTATGGTAATGACGAAAAATATTACTGCTGCGACTCCGAGTAGCAGTATGACCGGTGTCATACCTTCTCTGTAGAACATGAGAATGAGAGATGCGAATACGAGGGCTGAGCCTGTTTCTTTTTGCGGTACCATGATGATGAACATGGGCACGAGCAGCATTATGGCGGGTATGATAAGGTCTCGCAGGCTGTTGACACGGTATCCGTATGAGTTCATGAATCGCGCTATTGCCAGTGCTGTAGCCACTTTGGCTATTTCGGCCGGTTGTATGCTGACCGGTCCGATAACGATCCATGACATACTTCCTTTGATGTCGTGGGCGAGCAGAGGAGTGGCGAGCAGTGCTATGATCATCAGGCCGTAGAACAGGTAGCTAATCTGTTCATAGAAGCGGTAGTCGATGAGCATGGTTATTACGCCGATTATCATAGCTCCCGCAATCCATACGAGTTGTTTGCTGGAACGATAGTCAAAGTTGAAGAGTTCTGTCTGCTCGAAAGTATGTGAGGCTCCGTATATGCTGATCCACCCGCATATTACGAGTATGAGGTATATGATGACCGTGAACCAGTCGATGGCATATTTGACGCGTCGTTCGTACATGTTACTGATATTTTTTTACATTAGGGTTTGTGACGCTTGTAACCATTCTTTGTTTGAGGTCTTGTCGTGCGATGGTATCAGTGAGGTATTGCTCCATAATCAGGCTTGCCATAGGTGCTGCCCATGTGGCTCCGTATCCGGCATTTTCGACAACTACCGCCACGGCTATTTTAGGATTTTCTTTGGGTGCGAAGCCTATGAATAGGCTATGTGGTCGTCCATGGTTGTTATCTACCGTTCCTGTTTTGCCGCACATATTGATGCCGGGGATTTTATGGTGTCGTCCTGTGCCGTATTCAAAAACTCGCCACATGCCTTCCTGCACGTATCGGAAATAGTTTTTGTCAACCTTGGTATCGTGTCGTCTTGTGAGCATTGAGTCGGCTTTGTTGAGGTGTGGTGTGATATAATACCCGGCGTTGGCTATCGTTGCCGCGGCGTTGGCTATTTGCAGTGGCGTTATCTGCACTTCGCCTTGTCCGATGCTGTTAGAGCGAATAGTGATGGCTTTCCATCCTGTTGCTCCGTACCATTTGTCGTAGAGTTCCGCAGATGGTATGCTGCCCCGCGATTGTTGATAGAGGTCTGAGTCGTCGAATTTATGTCCTAGTCCGAAGCTCATGACGCAGTCGCGCCAGCGGTTGTATTGTGCTTTGAAGTCTTTATTGTTTTTGCCGTATCCTTTTTTTTCTAAGGTGTTTTTGTATGCGAGCCAGAAGTATGGGTTGCATGATTGTTCTATTGCGTTGAGCAGTGACACCGGTGATCCGTGGTGGTGTGTGCATTTGATAGGTGCGCTTCCCGGTCCGGAGCATGGGTATGTTGTGTTTGGTGTTATGGCTTCGAGTTGCAGTGCAACGCACGCCTGTACTGTTTTGAATGTTGAGCCCGGTGAATATTGTGCTTGCAGGGCTCTGTTCATAAGTGGTTTTGTAGGGTCGTTGCTCAGTATGTTGTAGTTTTTGGATCGTTGTCTTCCGACGAGTAGTGCCGGGTCCCATGTTGGTGAGGATGCCAGTGCCAGAATTTCTCCCGTAGCGGGTTCTATTGCCACAATGCTTCCTATTTTGCCCTGCAGCATATTTTCGGCAAGTATTTGCAGTTGGATGTCGAGTGTCAGTGTGATGTCGGTTCCGGCTTTAGGTTCGGAGTCGTATTTTCCTTCGGCATAGTTGCCCACAATTCTTCCTCTTGAGTTTCTGAGCAGTATTTCTTCTCCTTTTTCTCCTCTGAGGTCTTTTTCGTATGTGTATTCCAGTCCGTCGCGTCCGGCATAGTCACCTCGAGCGTAATAGTCGTCTTTTTCGATGTCGTTTTGTGATACTTCCCCTATGCTTCCGAGTACTTGCGCGGCATTGGGGTATGTATAGTCGCGCAGTGTGCGGTGTTGTATGGCAAATCCCGGGTGATTACTGTGTATCACTTCCTGCAGTTGTGCTATGTCTTCCATTCGCAGCTGTGTCATGAATATCTGTGGTGTATAGCGGCTATACCCTCTGTTGGTATTCACGTTTTTTATTTCGCTCATGCGGTCCACGTAGTATTCCCAGTCAATGTTGATGTCTCTGCAAAAACGTGCGCAGCCTCCTGTTTTTGACATTTCGTTGATTGTGACCACTATGTCGTATGCCGGTTGGTTGAACACCAGCAGTTGTCCGTGTCGGTCATATATGAGTCCTCTCGGGGCGTATTTGGTTCGGTGTACCAGTGCGTTGCTGTCCGCCTGACGGCGATATTTATCTTCAATGATTTGCAGATAGAATAGGCGACAAACGTAGAGAATCACAACGGCTGTTATGATTCCCATGATTACCCAATGCCGGTAGTAGTATTTGTCGTTAATCATCTTATGCGGTTTCTGACCATTTCTATTGCGAGGATGAATGCTATTGTTACTATGCTGCTAACCACGATACGTAGCAGTAGCCAGTGCCAGTGGGCAAGGCTAAAGCTTTCGAGCATGAAGAATGTGACGTGGTGCAGTATTGTTATTAGTGTGACGTATTTCACGAATGTCGCCATGCCCAGTGATTGGATGCCTATTGATAAATTGACTCGTTCGTAGTCGGTGACCATAGCGGTGATAATCTGTGGTCTGACAAATCCTATCAGTGTGCATACCGCGGTGTGCAGTCCGAGGCTGTCGCAAAATATGTCCATGACGAGTCCGCAAGCGAAGGCTATGAGTAGCTCGGCGACTCTAGGTATTGATGGTGGTAGTATGAGCAGGAAATAGATGTATATCATGGGATAGCACATGCTGAACACTTGCAGGTTGTTGACAAGCAGCACTTGTACCATTACCATGATTATGAATCGCAGTATGTTGCTCAATACGTCGTTCATTGTTGTTCGAGTTGATGTTGTTCGGCGCTATTGGCATTGCTGATAACCCTTACGTAAGTCAGCGTGCGGAAGTTCACGGCGAGTCGTACTTTTATATGGTAGTAAGCGTCGGACTCGTTGAGTGTGTTGTTTTCAACGACCCCTACCGGTATGCCTTGCGGGAAAGTTGATGTCAGTCCGCTGGTAACCAATGTGTCTCCGTTATTGAGTTCAACGTGTCTGGCTATGTCTTCCAAGTTAGCGAATCGATAGTCGGCTCCGTCCCAAACCAGTGGTCCGGCGTAGTCCGTTGCTTTGAATCGGCAGTTAAGTTGCAGTTCCGGGTTTAGAATGGGTATTATGACGGCGAATTTTTCGGAGACATTTTTGACGACTCCCACAGCACCTTCTGCGCTGATGACCCCCATTCCGGGCATGATACCATCGCGTGAGCCTTTGTTGATAGTCAGGTAGTTTTTTTGTCTATTGGTGGTGATATTGATGACTTTGGCGGATATGTAGTGCAGGTCGTTTTCGGCAGGTACGAAAACATGTGTGACGCCCATATTTTGTTCTTTGAGCATCACAATGGTGTTTTCGAGTTCGTTGATTTTATTAGTCAGCAGAGTGTTTTCTTCGGCGAGTGCCGCGTTGTCGCTTTTCATCTTGAAGAATTCCACAACGCTATTACTCATGCTATATAGTTGCGCCACAACGATGTTTGCAGAACTGAAGAATGCGCTACTCTGGTAGCTTTGTTTTGTAAAAAGCAGCATGAGAGCTATTACTTCAAGTGCTATGAAGAGAAATGTGGCTCGAAATTTTATCAGAAACTTGAGCAGGTTGTTCATGTTGCGGTCACTATTCTGCGCTATTGTTTGCGTTTATTGTGTCATGACCTCATCAGGAATGAGTATTTTTCGGCGTTTTTGAGTGCTATGCCGGTACCTCTCGCCACGGCGAGCAGTGGTGCTTCAGCCACGTGGAATTGTATATTGATTTTGTTTGTGAGTCTTTTGTCGAGTCCTCTGAGCAATGCTCCTCCTCCTGTGAGGAATATGCCTCTGTCCACGATGTCTGAATAGAGTTCCGCGGGTGTGTTTTCGAGTGCTGTAAGCACGGCGTTTTCTATCTTTGTTATAGATTTTTCGAGGCAGTGTGCTATTTCCTGATAGCTTACGGGTACTTCCATAGGCAGAGCCGTCATGCGGTTAGGTCCGCGTACTATGAAGTCTTCGGGAGCGTCGTCAAGTTCTGTGAGTGCCGCTCCTACGGCTACTTTGATGCGTTCCGCGGTTGGACTTCCTATGCGCATATTATGCATTCTCGCCATGTGTTCCACGATGTCTTCGTTGAAGTCGTCTCCCGCTGTTTTGATGGATTTGTTGGTTACTATGCTTCCGAGTGATATGACTGCTATCTCTGATGTTCCTCCACCTATGTCCACTATCATGGATCCGCTAGGTGCTTCCACGTCGATGCCTATTCCGAGTGCTGCCGCCATGGGTTCGTAAATCATGAATACGTTTCGTCCTCCCGAGCGTTCCGAACTGTCCTGCACGGCACGTTTCTCGACTTCTGTGGAGCCCGAGGGTATGCATACTACCATTTTGAGTGAGTTATTGAAGAAGTGGCTTTTATTTGGCAGCATGTGTATCATCTCGCGCATCATGAGTTCGCAGGCTTCAAAGTCGGCTATTACGCCTTCTCGCAGCGGACGTACCACGCGCACCTTGCTCACGTCGCCGCGTTCGTCCATCATCTTGGCTTTTTTGCCCACAGCCATGACTTTGTTGGTGCGGGCGTCAAGGGCTATGTATGATGGTTCGTCAATCAGAACCTTATCGTTACTGATGATAATGGTGTTGGCGGTGCCGAGATCGATAGCTATCTCTTGTGTGAAATTGAATAATCCCATGTCTGTTATTTTCTTGTTAATATGTGGTTACTGTTTAGCCCACAAAAGTACGTATTTTTTTTCGTTTTTCCAACGTGTTATTTCTTTTTATCTGACTATTTTTCTCTTCATGTTGCCCAATGTCGCGGTGTATATTCCGTGCGGCAGGTGGCTGATGTCTATTGTTGCCGAGCCGTTGATGTCCTGGTTGATGATGAGTTTTCCGGCGGCGTCGAAGAGTCGTAGCGTCTGTTTGCTGTCGGTGTTGACAATGAGTTGCGTTGCCGCCAGTACGATTTTCGCTTTTGCGGTGTTGTCGCTGATGTCTGTTGTCTGTTCGTTGTCGTTGCCGTAGATAGAGCTTCTGCGCGAGATGATGAATCGCGTTTCGTCGGTGCCCTGTTCGGCATTGAAGGTGTATGTTGTGGTGTCGGCGTTGATGGGTGTTACGATGCCGAGCAGCAGGTCGTGCAGATAGATGTTTTGCTGCGCGTTGCTGCGTGCGATGGTGATGGTGGCCTGCTGCGCGTCTTGTCCGATGTTGACGCCGAGGCGCTGGTCATTGATGTCGTTGATGAAGTTGATGGCCATGGCCTCGGAAGGCGTGATGGTGTAGAGCATGGGCAGTCCCGTCTCGCCGAACATCTTGCGGGCGTCGAAGCCGTTTTCGAAGTTCTCGTTGAAGGCTTCGTTGACGAAGAGCTGTGTCATGTCTCCTCCGGCATCACTTTGGATGGTGATGGTGATGTTGTCGACATCTTGTTTGTCTGGCAGGTTGTTACTGCTGTCGGCGTAGCGTCGCGGCGCGCGCATGGGCATGTTGCCGGCTTCTTGGGCGTCGCGCTTGAGGACGTGCTTGTTGTAGTCAATGCTGAATAGTCCTGTGGCGTTAGACTGTATGAAGAAGCCCTGCATGGGCGGGATAACCTTCTGGTAATTACCGTATTTGGCTTGTGCCGGAGTGGATACTGTGTACTGTCCTTTGACGATGGCGTCGAGCGATGATGATGTGTTGCCGGTCTGTTGTTGCCAGTGCTGGTAGCTGCCGGTGTTGAAGATGTAGAAAGTTGCTTCGGCATTTTGGAAACGTTCATCGATTTCTGTTACGAAAGCCGAGACGTCGATAGGCGCCGTGTAGCTGTTGGCGAAGATGTTGAATCCTTGCCATTCGGCTCCCGGGGTGTTGCTCAGCGGGAATGTTTTGTTGCTGTTGGTGAGTTTTCCGGCGAAGGTGTATGTTTTTCCGGCTTGGTTTTTGTTTTGCGTAACAGCCACAGCCGTGAAGTTAGGCAGTATGTATCCGTTTTGGTGTGCTACCCATCCGTCTTCGTTCCATCCATAGAGCCATGAGCCCGCAAAGTTGCGTTGTACGTCGACATTGTTGACCGGCGCTCCGAGGAATTGCCATTCCGCGAGGCTACCTGTTCCGGCGTAGTAAGCTTTGCTGTACATGTCCACTGTGGCTGCCACGTCGCCCTCGGCGTAGCGCAGCGCTGCACTGCCGTATTTGGTGCTTTCGAGTTTGAGGTTGTTGGCTGTGGCTCCGGTGAGAGTGCCGTATGCCGTGAGTTCTCCGAGGATAGGTTGTCCATTGACAGCGTCGTAGCCCGACTTGATGGTAGTCATGGCGTTGATGTTGACGTCATGAGCCGCAAGGTTGTCGGTGATGTCGATAGGCGCGTTGATGATGATGTTGTCCGAGCCGTCGTCCATGGGCAGTCGTTCACGTACGCCGTCGTAGTCCGCGCTGAGCCAGTTGCCCACAGCGCTTTGGTCAGTGGTGCCCTCATTGCCGTCGAAGATCAGTGTGGCGCGGAGCACGTTGATGGGCACTGTGCCAACGCCTTCTATAGGACTGTTGTACCAGTTGGTGTTGTCGGGGTAGAAGTCATAGCCGGCCGCCAAGCCATGGTCATCGAAGGTGATAATTCTGTCAGTGTCGCGCTGTCGGTATGTGCCGCTGATGCTGCTGACCTTGTCTTTGTAGACCACGTTGCCGCCGATGAATACTCCGCGGCTGATGTCGTAGCCGTTGTAGATATTGAGCGCTGTCGGCGCTGTCTGTATCTGCGGTGTTACCTTGGTTACAGTAACTGTCTTATGAACAAGTTCCGCGGCGTTATAGACATTCGTTTCCGGACTTGAGGCAGTGATGGTTACCGTGCCTTCGTGGTTGAAAATCAGTGTGGTACCGTTCAGGCTTGCTACGTCGTTGTTGACGGTGTAGGTAATGGGCAGGTCGGTGGGCAGTTCGTTGGACTTATCCACTGAATAGGCGCATAGTGTGGGGTGGTCGACGATTTCGATATTGCTGAATTCGTCGTCGTTGCATGTCCAGAGTATTTCCTGCTCGGCTTTGACGAGGTGTATTTCTACGGGTACGCGGTGTTCTGTGGCTCCGGATTTGAAGACGATGACATCCTTGTATATACCATTGTCAGGGAACGGTTGCGAGTCGTCGAATCTGAATGCTATTTTGGCTCGCAAAGGTGTGGAGTAGTATCCGTTAGCTTTGTCTTCCTTTGATGAGCCTCCCCATCCGCCGTAGGTGCCGCAATGTATGGTGTTGTTCTGCGTTTCGTTGAAGCTGACAGAGAGTCCCGGGGTGTTGTTGAGCAGTTCATAGTAAACAGGTTCCGGAATGTTAGAGTAGTAGAGTTCTATGTACTCATACACCGAGCCTTTGGTGCTGACGTTGTATTTGACTATGGTCGAGTTGTCACCGTTGCGGTCGAGGTATGTGGCCTGTTTGACGAGAGCTGTGGAGTAGTAGTGGTCTTGGGTTACTGAGGTTTGACTGAAGAGTCGGAGCACTACGGCGTTGCGGTTGATGCCGCTCTCTACGCTGTATTGTTTCATGGTAGTTTCCAAGGCGCATATTGTAGTTCCTAAGACAGTGGTTCGCGTAAACTGATATATGTCTTTCCAGTCGTCGCTAAGGTCGTTGCTGTTTTCGTTGAGCGAGTACTGCAGCGTAGGTCCTTGTATGTGCGCGCTACCTCCGTGCCGTGCCATGAAAGATATAGATGCCGGCGGAGCGTTGAGGTCTATGCGCCAGTATCCATAGATATTTGTTCGTTCTTGTTCTTGGTCTGTCAGCGCTCCTGTTGTTCTGTCGCGGTTGGCATATTCGTCGCATCCGGCGTTGGGGTCTATGACGCGAACCCAGAGTACGGCATCCGCGGCGTCATAGTGTTCGTCGTTGTATATTGCCGCGTCGGCGTGGGCGTGTATGTATGTCTTACCCATGCCTACGATGTGCAGCTGTCCGTTGATGATGCTGACGACGGACGTGTTGTCGGAGGTGTAGGTGATGGGTTGGTTGATGCTGCTGGTGGCGTGCAGGTCTTGGTCGGCGTCGGAGACGTGCAGGTGCGTGAAGTTGTCGGGCCACGTGATGTCTTGTACGAGCAGTTCAGTTGTCTTGAAAGCCGGGGACTCCATGCTGACGGACCTGTGAGAGGCTGTTTCCGTGGTTGTGGCGATGAGTACTATCTCGTGGTCTCCGCTGCCCTGCAGGGCTGTGATGGTGGTGCCGTCGATGGAGACGTATTGCGCGTCGGCGGGGTCTTTGAGCGTCAGGGTAAGAGGTACTGACGGGCTTGCTGTGGCGGCATTGGTGAGAGGTTCCGCGACGGATATTTTGCTGAAGTCGCGCCACGTGATGGTCGGGGACTTCTTGACGCAGTTCACTTGGTAGTGGAAGGTAATGGATTTGCCGTTGTTGTCGCTAAGCACCACTTTTGCTTTGTGTAGTCCGGCTCGTGTGGGGTTGAACATTACGGTAACCTCGTCGTCGCCCCAGTCGCATTCTGACGTCTCAATCCTGTCGATGGTAACGCCGTCCCTCATCACAGAGAAGGCATCCTTGTCGCCTGTTATACCGCCATCGTCAGAGATGGTGAAAGTGAGGTCTTTGGCGCGCGAGTAGTGGATGGTTATTTTTTCGGAGACATTACCTCCTATTTCCACCTCGTCAAGGTTGATACGGTTGGTTGGATATGTTGTCGGTACATTGATGTTGGAGACGGATTTTGAGTAGTGGAATACATTCCCGCGGTGTGCGGCAAGGTAATGGGCTTGCGTAACGACGGCGTTTGTTATAGTGATGGCATTGTTATAGTACGAAATAGGTTGGTCATAGTTATTATTGAATGTTACTGACGAAATGGCAGGGGCATAGGTGTCGCTGGCGTTGCCGATGGTCAGCGTGTAGGCTGCGGCAGAGTTTGTTACGTCGTAGGTGGTGTTGTAGCCCTTGTCGGTGTAAACCTCAAATTTTGTCTTTGTGCTGCCAAACAATGCTCCTGATTTTGCGTTAAACGTGATGCTTTCTACGGGAATAGGTTCAGCAAGAGTCTTGACCTGCTGGGCATTGCGCCTTATTTCAGGAACTATCAGAGTGTTTTGTGTGAGGCATCCTGCGTTGGGGTCTATGACATTGACGTAGATGGTGGCGTTGGCTTCGGCATAGGTGTCTCCGTTATGGACTACAGAGGCTGCGTAGCCGTGTATGATAGTAGAGCCGAGGCCGACCATGACGGCTTGTCCGCCGACGATTTTGATGACGCTGCTGTTGTCGGAGGTCCATGTGATGGGTGTTCCGATGTCTGTCGTTGCGGGCAGTGTTGGAACCGTAGAAATTCCGAAACGGAGCCGGCTCATATCAGGCTGCTCGATGTTCTGGACCTTGATTTCTACCGTCTTGAATGTTTTGCTGACGGGTCCTACGGCGTAGTATTCATCGGTTTCAGTGGTAGAGGCGACGAGAGTGATGGTGTTGTCGCCGCTGCTCTGCAGAGCAGAGAGGTTGATGAGTTTCGTTCCGCTGCCATCAATGTTGACGTATTGTTCGTCAGCGGGGTTCTGGTAAGTAACATTGACGGGTAGCGAAGTGCTCTGGTACTTGGCTGTTACGGCATTGATGATGTCTTCGTATGTTGAGAGCAGTTCGAAGTTGTCCCACGTGATAGTGGGAGTTTTCTTGATGCATTCGGCAGTGTAGTGCAGCGTTATGGTATTGCCGTTGTTGTTGCTGATGACCACCTTGGCTTTGTATGTTCCGGCTTTTTGGGGTTTGAAGACCACGTCAATATCTATGTCGCCATAGCCGCATTGAGAGGTGCTGATAGATGAGATCTCAGCGTTATATTGCATGACTTTGAAAGCCGCGGCGTCGCCGGTGGTTCCTCCGTCGTCAGCGACAGAGAAAGATATGTTGTTAGCCCGTGAGTAGTGGATTTTTACTTCGTCCGTTATAGAGCCTCCGATTATTACCTGTCCGAGGTTTATGGGGTTACTTGCCGTGCCGATATTAAGGTTGGCGTTGCTGGATGAATATACAGTTCCGTCGTGTGTTGCTGCGAGATATTTGGCTTGGGTTACGACAATGTTCTGGACATAGATGTCATAGAGTCTAGCGTTATTTGTAATTGTAAGAGATGTAGCCTTAGGATATGGGTATGAATTTGCTACGTTCCATGTAATAGTTTTGTAGTTGTAATTTGGAATTTTTTCATATTCCACGCAAAAGCCCCAAACTTTTCTTTTGCAGTCACCATTGCTTTCCGAATATGTTCCTAATTTAGATGCGCTGATTGTATATTCATCTCCCGTGTTAAGGCTGATTTTTGGGTCGCTCGTCATCGCACCACTTTCTCGGCTTCCGCTGAACGTTATTTTTTCAATGGGAGCGCCAGACAAATTATATGACTTATTGCTTCTTGTTCCGATGGTGATGTTGCTGTTGGCATCGAAAGTTTGCGTGCATTGTGCTGATAATGTTGTCAGGCACAGTAGCGTAGTTATGGTTAATAGTAGGATACGTTTCATAGTTTGTTGGTGGTTGGTGTTGCTAAAAAAATATATTGGTTTAGGTGGTTGGTTATGCAAAAATTTCACCGATGAGATGTCTAAGCTCTTTGTCGGATATGTTTGCTTGTTCTGACTTGTCGTAAATAGAGAGCAAATAGATATCTCCCTCACTTTTTTCGATAATAACGTCTACATAAGTTATAAGCCGCGCACCTCCGCTTTTGCCTGTGTTTTTTGATTTGACAGGCATGCGGACTTTTCTTATTCCATGTCCTAAATCTGTTCCGAGTAAAGGATTTTGCAGCAGTTGTTCAATAATTTGTCGCAAGTCGTCAGTTAGAGAACGGTAACGCTTATGCAGACGTTTGAAGTCTTTGTCGAATGATGATATGGTTTTGATGTTATAACTCATTGAATAGTTCTTCTACAGGGCGTGCATTCGCAATACCTTTTTTAACATCATTCAGTTCCTCTAACGCGGCACTTATTTTTTTCTTGAGTGATATTTTTTTTTCTTGACTATCAATAATGCGAACTAGTTCAGACCTTTTGATATAGTCAATAAGAGCCATAGTGCCTGATTTTCGGGGGTTATATTCTAATGTTATTGTTGCCATAGTGGTTTTATATTGGTGGTTGGTGCAGCTAAAACAAACTTTGGCCGGTGTTGTTTTTTGCTTAATAAGAATTGTTTGTTATAGCAACAAATGCGTTAGCGCAAATTTTGCCGATGCAAAGTTACGAAAAAAATTTCAATAGTTGTAGTTATTATAGTTGTTTCAGCTGATTTCAAGTCAGGAATTAAGGATTTTTTCTACGAATTACACTAATTTGCAAATGAATTGACTCGGAGGCAGGACACGCCGTGGCGTGTCCGTACTTGCAAATAACTTAATGACACAATGACTAAATAAATTGTAAAATAGTAAATAACTAAATAGTAAATGAGTGTTACCCCTCCGCCCTTCGGGCACCGGATTAAGGAGTTCAGAAAAGCACACTGTGCTTTTCATCGAAAAATTTGCGGAGATATTGCAAATTTTTCTTCACCCCTTCCTTCGGCAGGGGAGGAGTGTTTGACGCTACAAATTGCTAAATTACTCAATGACTAAATAAATTGTAAAATAGTAAATAACTAAATAGTAAATGAGTGTTACCCCTCCGCCCTTCGGGCACCTCCCCTTTCTTCGACAGGGGAGGAGTGGCATCCGCACTTGCTAAATTACTCAATGACTAAATAACTAAATCAATGATTAAATAGTGAAATAGTAAAATAGTAAATGTGTTTTACCCCTCCGCCCTTCGGGCACCGGATTAAGGAGTTCAGAAAAGCACACTGTGCTTTTCATCGAAAAATTTGCGGAGATATTGCAAATTTTTCTTCACCCCTTCCTTCGGCAGGGGAGGAGTTTTTTGACTCGGATTGCCCTTCGACAGGGGAGGAGTGGCATCCGCACTTGCAAATTACTCAATGAATAAATAACTAAATCAATGATTAAATAGTAAATTGTCAAATAGTAAATAACTTAAATACTTAAATACTTAAATTGTTTAGACTTTGATGGTGAATATCTGGTTGATATCTGTTGTGTAGCGCGGTGAGAGGTGGTCGGTGTGGAAGAATGTCGTATTGTTGTTATTTTCGAGTTGTACCGCCCATCTGATGGTGTTTTTTCCCATAGTATTGTTGAGTGTGTCTATTGTTTGTTGCAGTTTGTTTTCTCGTGTTCTGTCATGTGTGTCGAACAGGCTTTGCTGTACTGAGTTGTCGGGTGCTATTGCGAGCAGTATAACTCCAGCGGATTTGTATGCTCCGTTGTCTCGGAATTGTTTTCTGAGCGCGCCAAGTGCTGCGGTGATGATTTCCTGGCTATTGGCAGTGGCTACGGGCATTTGTATCAGTGCCCGGATATATGCTCCGTGTTGTTCGTCTCTGAATCGTGATGGCATGGCATAGACTATCATTTGTTGGCATACGGAATGTTGCGCACGCAGTCTTACGGCGCATGCCGCGCAGAAGTCGGCGATATGTTTTTCCATGTCTTCGAGTTTGTTGACAGCTGTGGCGAATGTCCGTGAGCGTGTAATGCTTTGTTTTTGTGCTACGTCGTTGAATAATATGCAGCTTTCGCCTTTTAGTTCGCGCCATGTCATGACTCCTGGTTTGGTGAGCAGTTGTCTGACGAATGTTTCTGTTTTGTCGGCGAAGTCGAGTGCGGTGTTTATGCCGTAGTTGAGCAGTCTGTCGCGTGTTTTTCGTCCTATGCCCCAGACGTCGCCTATTGGTGTGAGCGATAGCGCTTTTCGCCGTTGTATGTCGCTAAAGATGGCGCAAACGCCGTTGTATCCTTTGTGTTTTTTTGCGAAGTGACTTGCTGTTTTTGCCAGTGTTCGTGTTGGCGCTATTCCTAATGAAATGGGAATTCCTACCCCTCGCAAGACTTCGCGTCGTATGTTGCGGCATAGTGTGGTGAGTTGGCTGACGGGTATGTTGTCGGGGAATGTGAGGAATGCCTCGTCTATTGAGTACTGCTCAAGGCATGATGTGTATTTTTCGAGTATATGCATGACCCTGTCCGAGAGGTCGCCGTAGAGTGAGAAGTTGGACGAGAATAGTGTGATGTCATGTTTTTCCACGAGGTCTTTGACCTGAAACAGCGGTACTCCCATTTTTATTCCGAGGGCTTTGACTTCGTTAGAGCGTGCCACCACGCATCCGTCGTTACCGGAGAGCACCATGACGGGTTTGCCGGCGAGGTCGGGTCTAAATACGCGTTCGCATGATACGAAGAAGTTATTGCAGTCGGCTATGGCGAACATGGTTAATGTCTTGTGGGGTGTATGTTATGTGTCATGACTCCCCAGATGAGGAATTCGTCGTTTTTATCGACTCGTATGGGGCTGTAGGCTTTGTTATGTGGTATGAGCCATGCGCAGTCATTTTCGGTGTCGAGGCGGAATTCTTTGAGTGTAAACTCTCCGTCAATGTATGCCACCACATAGTCTCCGTTGCGCGGTTCCAGAGAGCGGTCTATGACCACTATGTCTCCGTCGAAAATTCCCGCGTCGTTCATTGAGTCGCCGGAGATACGGGCATAGAAAGTGGTGTTGGGGTGGCGAACAACTTCTTTGACGATGTCTATTCTGTCGCCGGCATAGTCTGTTGCCGGAGAAGGAAATCCGGCTTTGACATAGTCAAACATAGGCAGTTGTGGTGCGTTGCCACCGGCTTCGGTGATGTCTTTGATTTTTATGTCCATGGTGTTGCAAAGGTAGCGAAAAAATCCTGATAAAAAAGCCTCGCGCGGGCGAGGCTTCTTGGTTTCTTTTGAGTGTGGTGAAATTAGTATTTCATCACCGGTTCGAGTTCCTTGGCTTGGTCTATCATTTTCTGCAGTTCTTTTTCCGAGGGCACTCTGTTTGTCAGGTTTTTCTGTTCGTTAACCTCAATCATTTTTGCCTCGAGGTTTGCCGCTACCCTATGTCCGAATTCTTTGACAGTGTCCACTCCTGCCGCTTCGAGCAGTTCGGCAAATTGTGGTCCTACGCCGTGTATGCGATACAGGTCGCAGTGGTTAGCCCATTTCAGGATTAGTTTCGGGCTGATTTCCGTAGCTTCAGCGAGGTCTTTACGGCCTGCCGGAGTGGCGCATTTTTCGAGTAGTTGGCTGGCTTTGTTGATGCCTGCGGCGATGAGTTTTTCAGCATAGGCTTCGCCTACACCTTCGATGTCAATGACTTTGTAGTCCATGGGAATAAAGTTTTTAGAGGGTTAATTGTTGTTTGTTTGCCTACAAAGTTAGTAAATAAAAGTTGTTCGTGCAATAGTTTTCTTTTGTTAGTTCAAAAAGGCATGTTATGTGCTGCTTGTAGCCTCAACTTCCCGAATGGATTTGCCACAACTTCCCGAATGGATTTGCCACAAGTTCCCGAATGAATTAGCCACAAGTTCCCGAATGAATTAGCCACAAGTTCCCGAATAGAATTTATAACTATTGCATATTCAGAAAATTAGTTGTAACTTTGCGTCGTGATAATAAAACAAGCAAAATGAACTATAAAGAGCGCATAGCAGATAAGATGCTCGCAGAGCGTTTAGCTCGCAAAGGAGCGGTGTTGATAGAAGGTCCCAAGTGGTGCGGAAAGACTACCACAGCTAAGCAGATAGCTCGCAGCGTACTGGATTTGGGAGACGGTTTGGTGTTGGAACAAAGTCGTCAGATGATGAGTGTCAGTCCTTATACATTGTTGTCCGGTTCGACGCCGCGTTTGATAGATGAGTGGCAGACAATTCCCTCATTGTGGGACATTATTCGTTCAGAGGTTGACAGACGAGGTTTACCGGGTCAGTTTATTTTCACCGGCAGTAGCGTGCCGCCGGATATAAAATCATTTACCCATAGCGGTACAGGCAGATATGTGCGTCTTAAAATGCGCCCAATGAGTCTTTTTGAGTCAAAGGAAAGTACGGGTCAAGTGAGTATATCGAATTTATTTGACAACCCCGATATAGGAGTAATAAACGTTAGCAACGCCATAGAGCAAGTGGCGTATCAGATATGTCGAGGTGGTTTGCCACAGGCTGTATCGTTGTCAGGAGACGCAGCGCTGGAGCAGGCTTTTGACTACATAGAGGACATTTCAAATGTTGATATTCATCGTGTTGATGATGTGCGTCGTTCAACATTGACGACAAGACATTTGCTGCGTTCTTTGGCTCGTCATCAAGGTACTAGCGTAAGTTATGCGGCAATATGCGCAGATATCAAGAACAATGACAAGCAGTCGACAACTGATGACACAGTGGCGTCCTACGTAGACGCACTCAACAAGATTTTTGTCATAGAGGACATGGAGGCTTGGAATCCCAATTTACGCAGCAGTACCGCGATAAGGACGTCCAGCACGCGTTATTTTATAGACCCCAGTTTTGCCACAGCCGCCTTAGGTTTAAGTCCTAAAGACCTCATCAACGACCTGAAGACCATGGGGTTCATGTTTGAAACGATGGCAGTGCGTGATTTAAGGGTGTATGCAGATGCTCTTAATGGCAAAGTTTATCACTATCGTGATGGAAATGGTTTAGAGTGCGACTCTGTTATCCATCTGAGGAATGGCAAGTATGGTTTGGTAGAGATTAAGTTAGGTGGTGTTGATGCCATAGAGTTAGCGGCTAATAATCTCAAAAAATTATCTGACAAGATAGACACAGACCGAATGTATGCCCCGTCATTTATGATGGTGTTGATAGCAGTCGGTCCATACGCTTATCGCCGTCCAGATGGTGTTTATGTAGTGCCGATAAATGCGTTGAAATAGCGTATAATGCGTGAAACCGAATCGACCAGTCTGATACTATGTGTCAGGCTGGTCGATGTATTAACAGTTGTGTAGTAAGATGCTTACTGGCTGACTTCGCACCAGCTTAGGCGGTCGTATTCTGATGTTGTCCGGTGTTGGATATAGACACCTTTTTCGTCGAAGGAGATGAATTCTCCGCGGTTGGCAGTCCAGTAGTATCCGCCGCCTACTTTGTATCGGCTTGTTTTGCCGTTGGGAATATAACCTTCTACGGGCAGGAAGATGCTGTTGCCGTTAGAGCCGATGACTTTATATCCGCCTCCGATCCATGTCCATTTGCAGTTGGAGTAGAGTTCGCGCCATTGTTCCACGGTAGGCATCGCGCTTCTTTGCCATGTGGTCTGGTATCCGCGAACGTTGCTCCATTTGGTTCCGCTGGGCAGGTTGAGGTCCACGTAGTCGTTTTGCGCGAAAATTGCCAGCGGCAACATCAGCATTAGTGTAAAAAGTAGTTTTTTCATGATGATAATTTTGCCTGTTATATTCCGTCGGCACGTCGGTTTTTTTGTGTTATTTTTTTTCTGTTAATATGAGTATTCATATTTTGTGCCGTCGAGTACGACGCGCAATAATTGTCCGTCGCGGTAATACTCAACGTAGCCTTTCTTCGTTACCGTTCTTTCTGAAACATATATGTTTACGGTAATGCGGCAACTCATGGGTGAGCCGATGTTAGACACTTCTCCCAGTGTCCAGTCTCCTTTTCGGCTTATATTTGCTCCTTCGGCATGATAGAGAACCGTGCCGTCGTCATAAAAGTCGAGTGTTTCACCAAATGAGTTAGTAAAAGTGTGCCCATTGAGTTTTGGTCTTGTTTGCGCTTGAACTGATGATATACCAAGAGCAAGTATGAGCATTGCGAGAATAGCGATAGTTTTCTTCATGTTTTCTGTATGTTTTGTTTTTTATACTACTCCTTGTTCCGCCATTGCGTTGGCTACTTTTATGAATCCTGCTATGTTAGCTCCTTTGACGTAGTTGACATATCCATCGGGTTCTGTGCCGTATTTTATGCAAGCCTGATGTATGTCCGCCATGATGCGGTGCAGGTGTTCATCGACTTCTTCTGCCGTCCAACGTTGACGTATGCTGTTTTGTGTCATTTCCAGTCCGCTGGTAGCCACTCCTCCTGCGTTGCTGGCTTTGCCCGGGCTATAGAGTATTTTTGCGTTGTGGAATATTTCTATCGCTTCGGGTGTTGACGGCATATTGGCGCCTTCCGTGACGCAGTAGCACCCGCCTTCGATGAGGTGTTGTGCGTCGTCTTTTTCTATCTCGTTTTGTGTTGCGCAAGGCATGGCTATGTCGCATGGTATTCGCCATGGTCTTTCGCCGGGGAAGTACTGCGCCGCGGGATATTTGTCGGCGTATTCTTTGATGCGTCCGCGGCGTATGTTTTTCAGTTCGAGGACGTAGTTCATTTTGTCTTCCGTGAGTCCTTCGGGGTCGTAGATAAATCCGTCGCTATCAGATAGTGTGACGACTTTAGCTCCGAGTCTCATGGCTTTTTGCGCTGCATATTGCGCCACGTTTCCTGCTCCTGAGATGCATACCGTTTGTCCTTGGAAGCTTTTTCCTCGTGTTGCCAGCATGGCTTGCGCGAAGTAGCAAGCTCCGTAGCCTGTTGCCTCGGGACGGAGTCGGCTGCCTCCCCAGTACTGTCCTTTGCCGGTCAGTGTGCCTGTAAATTCGTCGCGTATGCGTTTATATTGTCCGAAGAGGTATCCCACTTCGCGTCCTCCGACTCCTATATCTCCTGCCGGCACGTCAGTATCCTGCCCTATATGTCGGTAGAGTTCTGTCATGAAGCTTTGGCAGAAACGCATTACTTCTGCGTCGGACTTGCCTCTTGGCGAGAAGTCGCTGCCGCCTTTTGCGCCGCCCATGGGCAGTGTGGTGAGGCTGTTTTTGAAGGTCTGTTCAAATGCAAGGAACTTCATGATACTCAGCGTTACGCTGGCATGGAAACGGATACCACCTTTGTAGGGACCTATGGCTGAGTTCATCTGTACGCGGTAGCCACGGTTGATTTGTACCTCGCCGCGGTCATCGACCCATGGTACGCGGAACATGATTACGCGTTCGGGTTCTACGATACGCTCAAGTATTTTCTGTTCCCGCAGATAGGGGTATTGCATGATGTAGGGCGCCACGCTCTCTACCACTTCTCGTACTGCTTGGTGGAATTCCGCTTCGCCGGGGTTCTTGCGGATGAGTTCCGACATGAAATTATCCACGTATTGTCGGCAAATTTTGTCCATTTTATATGTTTATATTTTTTTTTAGTCAATTAGTAAATTTTGTCCGCAGATTTAGCGTTTTTTTCGAATACTTTAGTACCAGTTATTTGAGGTTGAGGCGGTATGTTATTGTTCCTGACACTTCTCCGTCTCCGGCAGAGAATTTAGAAGCTTTGGCGGCGCTGATGCATGCGTTGATGAGTGAGGCGTCGCTTATTGTGGTTCCCGCTGCCCGTTTCGCGTCAATGACTTTGCCGTCGGCGTTAACTCGTACATTGATGATTATCACGCCTTCTATATTTTTGTTGTATGAAGGTTTTTGCAGCGAGAGGTTTTTTCTTCCTGATACATTTCCCGTAGTTCCGGTACCGTTTCCTTCTCCCGTTCCCGTGCGTCCTTTTCCTGCGGGGTTTCCTTCGTGTCCTTCTCCGGTTGTGGTACCCGAGCCGGTTCCTGAGCCGGTACCCGAGCCTGTTCCGTTATGATTTTGTCCGAAGAGGTTGCCCATTACTGAATTAGCCTTATCTTTTTTTGCCTGTTCTTGTTTTTTTCGTTCTTCTTCCAGTCGTTCTTTTTCGCGTCGTTCAGCTTCAAGGCGTTCTTGTTCTTTACGTTGTCTTTCGCGTTCGAGGGCTTCTTGTCTTGCTTTTTCTTTTGCTTGCTGCTTTAGGGCTAGTGTTTCCTCGTCCTCTTGTGTGAGCAGGTCGTTGTTTGATGCTGCCGGAGGTGGTGTTGGTTCCGGAGGTGTTGTCAGTGTTGGTGTACTTGTATCTCCGCTTATATCTCCCGCGTTACCACCTCCGAAGTCCGTGTCGCCGAAAGCCACCTCCACACCTTGGTCTTCTTCGGGCATGTGGATGTTCATGAAGGTGAAGAGCAGTATAAGGATTACGATTACGCACGCCAAAAAACTGCCTATGGCTCCATATGTTTGTGATTTGCGACTCATTTGTGGTTTTTGGTAGCTATTACGAGTTTCATCTTATGTTGGTTAGCGATGTCTATGACGCGCACGACTTCTTTGTACTGCACGTCTTGGTCGGCATGGAGAGCGATGTATGTTGTGCTGTCCGCCGCTGCCACTTCTGCTAAGTATCCTTCCAGTTCTTCCGGTTCTATGAGTTTTGGTTTCTTTTTGCCCAGTGCCACGAAGTATCTGCCACTGTCGTCAATAGACACTTTGGCAACCACATTGCGTGTTGTAGTTCGGCTGTGGCTTTGTGGCAGGTTGATTTTCACGTCGTTGGGCGATGACATGGTGCTTGCCAGAATGAAGAATAGCAAAAGCAGGAATATGAGGTCAGTCATAGAACTCATATTGAAGCCGGCTTCTATCTTATTTCTGCGTTTGAGAGACATTAGTGATATTTACTATTTTGTTATTTACTATTTTGTTATTTTTTTCTAGATTTTCTAGATTTTCTAGTTATTCTAGTTATTCTAGATTTTCTAGTTATTATGCCGGTTCGTTGAGCAGGTCGAGGAATTCCATGGTTCGTGACTCAAGGATATTAACCACCGTTTGTATTCTTGATGTGAGGTAGTTATATGCGAAGTAGGCTATAATGCCCACGATTAGGCCACCCACTGTTGTCACCATGGCTTGGTACATACCTTCTGACAGAGTGCTGATATCTATCGTTCCGCCGCCTGTAGCCGCCATGTTATAGAATGTGCTCACCATACCCGTTACTGTGCCAAGAAATCCGAGCATAGGAGCTCCGCCGGATATCGTTGCCATTGTTACCATACCTTTTTCGAGTCTTTGCACTTCGATATTTCCTACGTTTTCTATCGCCACGAGCACGTCTGACATGGGTCTTCCGATACGGCTGATACCTTTCTCGACCATGTGCGCTGATGGTGTGTCAGTTTCGTGGCACAGGTTTATTGCTGATTCTATTTTTCCGTCGTGGATATAGTCTTTAATGCGGTTCATGAAGCTCTTGTCCTCTTCTTTGGCTTTTTTGAGGGTTACAAGTCGTTCGATGAATATGTACACGGCGAGTGCGAACATTAGCGCGAGCACTATCATTATTGGTCCTCCGTACATAGCCATTTGCCAGAGGTTCATGGGTTCCGCAGCGGCTTCTACAGCGCTTTCAGGTACTGCGGCAATGTCTTCCGCAGCTTGTTGGATGAGAAGAAAATTCATTATCGGTTATAATTATTAGTTATCGGTTAGTATTTTTCGATAGTTGTTGATTGTTGTCTTTAGTCCTTGCAGCAACGCTTCGCAAATCAGAGCGTGCCCTATTGATACTTCATCGAGTCGGGGCATGGCGTGGTAGAATTTGCCGAGGTTGTCTTGGTTAAGGTCGTGTCCGGCATTGACACCGAGCAGGCATTCCACAGCTGTTTGGGCCGCGTCGCGATATATGTTGATATTGTCTTGTCCTTTGGCGAATGCCGAGGCATAGGGTTCCGTGTATAGTTCTATGCGGTCGGCTTTTGTCTTAGCCGCGGCTTCCACTTGTCGGCTATCGGGGTCCACGAATATGCTCACCCGGCATTGCGCTTCGTGGAGTCGTGCCACGATTTCGGTGAGCATAGACATATTATCTGTCACTTTCCATCCGGCATGTGATGTTATGTCGCCCGGTGCGTCAGGGACGAGTGTTACTTGATCGGGGTGTACTTCTTCTATGAGTTTCAGGAAGTTTTCCGATGGGTAGCCCTCGATGTTGAATTCCGTGGTTATAAGAGGTTTGAGTTGTCTGACGTCGTTATAGCGTATGTGCCTTTCGTCGGGTCGTGGATGTACGGTAATGCCTTGTGCTCCGAATTGTTGGCATAGTGTTGCCATGTGCAGCAGGTCGGGCATGTTACCGCCTCGGGCATTACGCAGGGTGGCTATCTTGTTGATATTTACGCTGAGGTTGGTCATGTCACTTTATTGTATGCTTATTATGGCTCCTGTGTTGACGTCGTAGGTTATTGTTTTGCCGTCTTTGATGGTGTTGAGTGGCAGTGGTACCGCGGGTCCGTGTTGAGCTGCGTTGACGGTCTTTGTTACCAGTTTTTGATCTACGGTATAGACGCTAATGGTGGCACTTCCGGGGATGTTATAGTATATTGCTTCGCCGATTTTGGGTGTCTTATCGGGTGTTGTGGCGTTTACTTTTTGTGCCGTGACATCGATGAATACCGCTTCTCCGGCAAGGTCTTCGGGTTGCGTCACACCGCTGTATTTGCTGAAACGGAATAGTATAGAGTGTTTTGTGTCTTGTTCGATATTGCATGGTACTTCAGCGTTGAGACATGTGACGCTTGTTGTACCCGTAAAGAGGTCGGTGAGCTGTTTTTCCGTGTCGTCGAGCTTTCGGAGCATAGTTTTCAGTGCCTCTCCGTCAGCTACTTCTGTCTCTCCGGCAATGAGGTTTACGCGTTCTTCCCTGAGGCGGTAGATGAGTTTTGCCGTGCTTTCCGCCATTTTCGCCATACTTCCGGCTCGTAGTTGTTCTTCGGTGAGCGGTGGCAGCAGGGGCTCGTGCTTTTTTGCCTGCGCATTATCGGTTTCGCGTTTTTGGGGTGCCGGCAGTGGTGGGCATGATGAGCCTATTGCAAAAATAATGCCTTTTTTGTTGAGGACGATATCCGGCAGTATTTTTTCGATGTTTAGTGTGTATGTTTTTGCGCTGTCAGCCACGGCTTTGGCTTTGATGTCAACGCTTACCAATCGGTATTGAACGTTATTTTCCGTGATGACATTTACGTTTCCCAAATAGCGTTCCGCATACTGGTAGAATATTCCAGGTTGTTGTTCCACCCGTTCGTATTTGACGTGTGCCGTGACCATGGTCCTGGGCAGTGAGTATCGCACGAGGGGTGTACCTTGTGGTATGTCGGCGGCTGCGGCTGCTATGCAGGTTGCTAAAAATATGATGGTTGTTATATATTTCTTCATAATTTCAGGTTGTCGTTATTCCATATTTTCCATGTTGCCTCGGCTTGTCTGAGGAACATGTCTGTGCCCCCGACCACTTGTGCGCCCTGTTGCTTGGCATTGAGCATGAGTGGTGTCATTTTCGGGGTGTGTATGATGTCATACACGAGGTGTTGTTTGCCTATGGCGTGCAGTGGTATGTCGATGCTTTTTCCTTCCCATTGCCCTGCCATGCCGAGCGGTGTGGCATTGATAATTATGAGGTTATCGGCTATGATGTCTTCTGTTAGTTCTTGATATGCTATTTGTCCCTGTTGTGGTGTTCGGCTTACTATGGTGTATTCTATTCCCAATGTTTTCAGTGCGTAAGCCACTGCTTTAGCTCCTCCTCCGGTGCCGAATAGTAGTGCTTTGCGGCGTGCGCCGAGTCTGGGAGCTATGCTGTCGCGAAATCCCAGTGCATCGGTATTGAAGCCCAACACGCGAATATCATCGCCTTCGCGCAGTATTTTGAGGACGTTTACGGCACCTATTTCCCGTGCTTCGTCCGATAGGGTGTCAACGATGTTCATCACGTGGATTTTGTGCGGAATGGTGACGTTGGCGCCGGCAAGTTGCCCATGGCGTATCACAGCCTCGAGTTGTGATGTTTCCGGAACGTCAAAACGCTGATATACAGCCTCAATACCATTGTCGGCAAAGAAGCGTGTGAAATAGTCAGCAGACATAGAGTGGTCAACAGGATGACCGATGATGCCGTAGTAACGCATAATGCTACAAAGTTACGCTTTTTTTGCGTATTAACAAAAAAAACGTAACTTTGTGGAAATTTATAGTCCTATACCAAAGTATTTATGAAACATTATCATATTCTCATTGTTTTGTCACTATTGTTTTTTGCCGGCTGCAAGCATGATGAGACTCTTGACTGGAAGACCGTTAATGCCGTATGGCTTGAAAACAATGCCCGTCGTTATGCCGACGACCCTAATTTCCACGTTCTGCCGTCGGGGGTGCAGTACCTTGTTATAAATGAGGGTTTGCCCACCGAGAGTCGTCCCAACAAGACAGGTTACGTCACGATTCAATACACAGGTGTGCTCATCGATGGTCATGTGTTTGACTCTACAGACCGTAATGCGGTGGATTTTTCCGGAACAGATTTTGTCAATCAGTTGGTAACCATACCTTTTAACCATACCCAGAGCAGCAGTCTTGAGGTTGGTAGCCTTATTAAGGGTATGCAGGAGGGTTTGCTCAAGATGCGTGTGCCGGGTCAGGCGATATTTTTCATACCCCAAGGTCTTGCCTATGGCAAGGACGGCAATAGTTCGCCGGGTTATAAGAATTACATACCTCCCTACAGCACTCTCATATTCCGTGTCAAACTTCTTAGCCGCGAATTATGATGAAGCGGGCATATATCGTTTGTTGCTTATTGGCATTGTCGCTGGCGGGTTGTGAGAACGATATTTATCGTTCTTCGATACCTGATGTGTCGGTGCATTTGGAGTTGAATCTTGTCTCGCAATATCCTTTGTTTGCCAATTCCTATAATGAGTACATCATATTTTCCGAGCCTCGCTATGCTGTGGATCGTATTGGTTTCGGAGGTGTGATAGTTTATACGACTCTTGAGGGTAAGTACGTGGCTTTTGACCTTGCTTGTCCTGTTGAGGCAAAGCGTGATGTTCGCGTAGAGCCCGATGATGCCGGAGTTCTCACCTGTGCTGTTTGCGGCGAACGCTATGACATTACTTTCGGGCTCGGATATCCCATGGAAGGTATTTCCAAAGAACCCCTTAAGCGATACGTAACATCGCTCTATGGTAACACGTTGATAGTAAGTTTGAAATGACAACGGCTCAGCGCTATAGTTATGTGTTGGACTATTTTAGTTCACAAGGTCATTATGATAGCGAACTTGTGTGGCATAATGCCTTTGAACTGCTTGTTGCCGTAATGCTTTCGGCTCAGTGTACCGATAAGCGCGTGAACCTTGTCACGCCTCGTCTTTTTGCCGCTTACCCCACGCCGCATGCCATGGCATTGGCGTCTGTGGATGACATATTGCAATATGTTTCCAGCGTGTCGTATCCCAATAGTAAGGCAGCCCATTTGTCGGCCATGAGTCGTCGTCTTGTGAGCGATTACGGAGGTGATGTTCCCCGCGACAGGGCGTCGTTGGAAAGTCTGCCCGGTGTGGGACATAAAACGGCGAGCGTGATGCTTGTGGTGGCTTTCGGTGAGCCGGCAATGCCCGTTGACACTCATGTGTTTCGTGTCGCGGAGAGGTTAGGATTAACCACCGGCAGCCGAGGTCCGCAGGATACGGAACGGCAGCTATGCAAGCATATACCGCGCGATATGTGGGGTGATGCGCACCATTGGTTGCTGCTGCACGGCAGGTATGTATGCATGGCGCGAAAACCTCAATGCGGCGCCTGCGCGCTGACAGCGGTATGCAGGTTTTGGAAACAACTTCAAAAAAAACACACAATATTATGAAAAAATTATTAATTCTTATGGCGCTATTCAATTTTTTCTCTTCATGTTCCGGTAAACCGTCCTATGAAGGTCGCGTTAAATCTTTTGAATTCTACTATAACGGCAGCATAGGCGGTGATAGTCATAATTTCAAAGTCGCGGTGGACGGCGATGTCGTGACCATCAAGTATGAGGATATGCTGCTGCCCGCCTATGACGTCATGACCGATACCTTGCCTGCCGTGGTTCTCGACAGTCTTACGCAGTTGTGCCGCAAGCACAATGTGCAAAACTGGGACGGCTTTGACGGCGTCAACCGCTATGTGTTGGACGGTTGGGGCTTCTCGCTCTATGTAAGTTTCGATGACGGCAGAAGCATGTCGGCTCACGGCTCAAATATGTGGCCCGATGGTTATCGTGATTTCCGTGATGACATGTATGATGTCATGAAACCTTATTTGGACCAAGTGAAAGAAAAATACCGCCAGATGAAGATATCGCGCGGAATAGGCGACAAGCTGCAATATGTATGGATCAATTTTATTCAGAAAGGCAAGTCGGGCGGTAACCGCTTTGAGTTACGACTCTCCCGTGACAGCGCCGACACTTCGGTAAGCATCACTATTGATGACTATAGCGGCGAGTTCTGGCAGCCGGATACCCATGGCTACTTGTCGGGTTCCGTGCCTGACGCTCAATTCTGCTGGAACGAGATAGAGGCACTTGCCAAGCGGTGCGAGATTATTCAATGGATTGATTATGATAAAGCCGCCGAGGACTACAACAATAGCGAGTGGTTCCAGATGCGTGTTGAATATGACCAAGGTTTCATATCCGCGATGGGCACAGAGCATCCGGAGCATTATGATGATTTCCGTGCCGGTCTGCTTCGTTTGCTTGCCGATAATTGCGAGCGGTATGCCGCCAAAGGTTTGGTAACTTTCTCTGAAAAATGATAGATACCCATATTCATCTTTACGACCCTGATTTTGATACTGACAGGGATGCCGTGGTGTCCCGTGCCCGCGCCGTGGGCGTGAGCGCCATGGTGCTTGCCAGCGTCAGCGAGAAAGAGTATGACGCCATGCTTCACGTCGAGGCGCAGTATCCCGATTATTGCTATGCCTCGATAGGTTTGCAGCCCGAGGAGCTCACGGACCTTGCGGCACAGATGTCATGGGTGGAGCAAGGTCTGAAAAGCCGCCGATGGATAGCCATAGGCGAGGTTGGGCTTGATTATCACTTTGATACATCACGTGCCGCCGAGCAGCGCGAGGCTTTCCGTCAGCAGATACGTTGGGCGTTGGACTACGACCTTCCTCTGCTTATTCACAGCCGTGATGCTTTTGCCGACACTTTGCAAATACTCCAAGAACATAAGTCGAGTCGTTTGAGGGGTGTTATGCACTGCTATTCCGGTAGTGCCGAGTGGGCGCGGGAGATACTCAAATGCGGCGATTTTTACTTCGGCATAGGCGGTGTGGTGACCTTCAAGAATGCCAAACTGCCGGGAATATTGCCGTCTCTTGGACTTGACAGGCTGCTGCTGGAAACCGACGCGCCATACCTCGCGCCAACACCGCATCGCGGACAGCGCAACGAAAGCGCATACCTCACACTCGTGGCGCAAAAGATAGCCGAAGTATTCGACATAACACCTGAAGAGGTATCAGCGCGGACTGACAACAATGCAAAACGACTGCTGAAACTCTGACATAGTCCACAATAACAACAAAACAAATAATGTCGTTGTGTGTTTGGTAAAAAAGTAATAACTTTGCAGTCCGAAAAACGGCGACATATTTTTTGTACCGTTAACAAACCTATAACATCTTATCTATGGCAAAGAATTTAGTGATAGTAGAGTCTCCGGCTAAAGCCAAGACCATTCAGCGTTTTCTGGGCAGTGACTATGATGTGACCTCCAGTCAGGGTCATATCCGCGATTTGAGTGAAAAAGGTCTCGGCATTGATTTCAACGATAATTATAAACCTCTTTATGAGGTGTCACCCGATAAGAAACGTCTTGTTGCCGACCTTAAGAAGAAGTCCAAAAGCGCTGACATCGTGTGGCTTGCCTCCGATGAGGATCGTGAGGGAGAAGCTATTTCATGGCATTTGTTTGATGAGTTGGGTCTTGACAAGGCTCATACCCGTCGCATCGTGTTCCATGAGATTACCAAAGACGCTATTTTACGTGCCATAGCCAATCCTCGCGACATAGATCTCAATCTCGTTGATGCCCAACAGGCCCGTCGCGTGCTTGATAGGATAGTGGGTTTTGAACTCAGCCCTGTATTGTGGCGCAAAGTCAAGACAGGTCTTTCGGCAGGTCGCGTGCAGAGTGTTGCGGTGCGCCTGATTGTTGACCGCGAACGTGAAGTGCGCGCCTTCAATGCCGAAGCGGCATATCGGGTTACTGCGGATTTCATGACAAATGACGGGAACTTGTTTACCGCGGAACTGACGACACGTTTCAGCACCAAGCAGCAGGCGTTGGATTTCGTGGAACGGTGCAAAGATTTCCGTTTCCTCGTTATCGAAGTGCAAAGCAAACCCGGAAAACGCAGTCCCAAACCACCATTCACTACCAGCACGCTGCAACAAGAAGCGGCACGGAGACTCGGATTTACAGTAAGCAGAACAATGCGTGTCGCGCAGACACTTTACGAGTCAGGAAAGATAACATATATGCGTACCGACTCCGTAAATCTCTCATCACTTGCCATCAATAGCGCCAAGCAACATATCATCGAAGCCCTTGGTGAGCAATATAGCCACCCGCGCCAGTTCAATACTCACAGCAAAGGTGCCCAAGAAGCGCACGAAGCGATACGACCAACATATATCAACCACCATACCATTGACGGCACCGCCGACGAACAGCGTCTCTACCAACTCATCTGGCAGCGTACCATAGCCAGTCAGATGGCTGATGCCCAGGTTCTTAAAACAACTATTGATATAACCGCTCCCGAGCATAAATTTCAGGCCACAGGCGAACAGGTTACATTCGATGGTTTCATGAAAGTCTATGGGCATGAAACGTCAGACAGCGACCAAGGTCTGCCAACCCTAACTATGGGCATGGAACTTGATGCCACCGTCATCAAAGCCCAGCAGCGTTACTCGCAACCCCCTGCACGCTATGACGAAGCGGCTCTCGTACGTAAAATGGAAGAACTGGGTATAGGAAGACCTTCAACATACGCGCCTACGATAAGCACCATACAAACACGAAAATATATCGAACGCGGTAACGTCACAGGCAGCAAACGCGACATAAATATCATCACGCTATCAAAAGGCAAAATCACCGACCAGACAAAACAGGAAACCTACGGAGCCGATAAAGGAAAGTTATTGCCCACAGATATTGGTTTCATAGTCAACGACTTCCTTATGCAGTATTTTCCCTCTATCATGGACTATAACTTCACTGCTCAGGTTGAGCAGGATTTTGACGCCATAGCCGAGGGCAAAGAACAATGGACGGGTATGATAGATAAGTTTTACAAGCCTTTCCACCAGACCGTTGACGACGCCAGCGAGCATGCCGAACGCAATGTAGGCGAGCGTGTTCTTGGCAAGGATCCCGCAACAGGTCAGCAGGTCAGCGTCAAGATAGGGCGCTATGGACTAATAGCCCAAAAATCGGCTCTCAACGATGACGAGAAACCCGTTTTCGCTCCCCTGCATAAAGGTCAGACTTTGGAGGGTATCACACTCGAAGAAGCTCTCGAACTATTCCGTTTGCCACGCCAGTTAGGAGATTTCGAGGGAAAACCCCTGCAGGTTAACGAAGGACGCTTTGGTCCTTATGTTCGCCACGACGGAGTGTTTTATAGCATCCCAAAAGACCTTGATCCTCTCACGATTACGCAAGAGCAAGCCGAGGAAATAATAGTCGCCAAGCGTGCCGCTGACGCACAGAAGGTTATCAGCGAATTCGGTGACATACAGGTTCTTAACGGACGCTACGGACCTTACATCAGCTATAAAGGCAAGAACTACCGTATTCCCAAGAAAACAGACGCCCACAAACTTACCGAAGAGGATTGCAGGAAGATTATCGGGTGAGCCGTTTTAGACCGCTCAGCTGCCGGATACATGACATTTGTTTATTTATTTGGTGATTTGTACGGGGCACGCCACGGCGTGTCCCGTTATCATGAATAATAATCAGAATGCATATTGTAGCATGACACGCCACGGCGTGTCCGTACTTTCAACCGAATCCTTGTTTCTTGCTCCTTGCTCCTTACTCCTGATTCAAAACAGAAGAGATAACTTGTTGTGCTGTGTCGTAGTCGTAGCCTTGCGATGCGGCATGGCGCAACAATTTGTTTTTTAGTTCATAGTATATCTTTCGGTATTCATAGTTGTCTGTGTCGATGCCATTTTGGCATAGTATCGCATAGCGCTCGCTGCGCATCAGTTGCTTCAGTTTGTTTTCCAGAATAGTTTTTAGTTTGTCATTTTGCCCGATTTCATCGTATTTTTCCAGTTCTTGTGTAATGATATTCCTGTCAATTCCTTTTCGGAGTAGTGCGGCGCGAATTTTTGTCATTCCCCATTTCGAGAACATCATTTTATCGTGTATGTAAGCCGAGCAATAGCGTTTTTCATCGATGAAACCGTCTTTTTTGAGTTCATCGATGATGTTTTGCGCCTCGTCTTGCGTAATGTTCCATAGCATTAATTTTCTTCTGATATCCTGTTCACACCTCTCAGCCTTGGCGCAGTAGTTTTGCAATTTCTGCAATGACATAATAGATATTTACTATTTGGCTATTTACTATTTGATTATTTATTTAGTAATTTATCATTTAGTAATTTATCATTAGTGACATCCGCTAAATATGTTGGCAGAATTATAGATATTTACTATTTGACTATTTACTATTTGACTATTTGTTTAGTAATTTTGTCTTCTGTTTTTGTTTCAACGATGAGCCATAGCGTGAGCAGGAACATGGCAGGTGGCATGGCATTGCCGAATACATCTACCAGCGCTTCAATAAATAATGGTATAAGAGTTATTATAATCAGTCGTTTTCGCTTTTTCTCAACAATAGCCGGTGGTATAAAGAATATCATGCTGATGAGTATAAATCCCGGTATTCCGAAGTAGAGCGAATATTGAAGCCAGACATTATGCGTATGTGAGAGGTAAATGTTGTCATAGTGCAATGGTTCGTATTGATATGCCGCCTCGTGATATGCCGTAAGTCCGTCGCTGGCTCCGAGTCCCAAAGGGTGTTGCCGGATGACGCTGCTCGCTGCTTTCCAAACCATGATACGAGGTTCTTCATGTATTGCTCTCTGTGTTAATCTGTTGAATTCCTGCCATTTTTGTGTGCTAATCATCAATGCCGCACCGCATGTGATGACAAGTATCGGCAACGCTACCGCACTTATTTTACTTTTGTGCCATAGTACCGCAATAAGTCTGATAGACAGTAGTATTAGCATAGTGACCACTCCCGCTCTTCCGGGACTTGTGAACATACATATCACTATCAGCGCTATCGCGGCGCATATTATCCATTTTCTGCTCTTTCTTGTTTCCATGTCATAAATATAGAAACAAGCCAGTAAAGCCATGTTTTCGCATAGGTTATATCGCATGTGTTCTGAAAACAATCGCACTCTTGTCTCATGTAGTACCATGAGTGGTTGTTCACTGTCTATTATTTCTGTCCATGGTGCCGCGATAAGAACTAAGATGTTGGCTATCACAGCCATAGCTATGCAACTTATGGCTGCCGTGCGCAGTGACACGCGCTTATGCGCACCCATGAACCCCATCACTCCGAAGAGCAGAAAGGCAAGGTGTTTCTCCATCTCATGGTGGTAAAACTCACTTGTGTTTTCAAAGATATGATATATAGGGAACAGGAGCCACAATGCTATCATGGCAATGTACCAGTAGTGGCGCTTACTGAATGTGAATTGGGTGTAGCGTCGCGATAGCACATACTCGGCAAGAAATGTCAGTCCGTAGGCTATCATTGAGAGGCTGAAAAGCAGGCGGATATTGGTTTGGAATGACATCACAAGCGGTATAAGGCACCATGCGTTTATAATGCCCATCATCTTTGCCCATACCTGTCTGTCAATGTCATTTTGCATTATCCCGGAGGCATTTTTCAACGATTTCAACGACTTTTTCCGGCTTTATGAGTTTCATGCACCGATAGTCGTTATACTTGCATTTTTTGTTTCCGAATACTGAACACGGTCGGCATGGCATATCTATCTCGGCGCAGTACTCTTCTTTTTGTTGCCATCCGAGGAAACCTGCATATCGGTGTGTCGCGCCCCAAATGCTAACAACAGGCACTCCCAGCAGTGAGGCGATATGCATATTTGCCGAGTCCATACTTATCATCACATCCAGTTGCTTAATCATATCCATTTCTTGTTCAAGAGTATGTTTTCCGGCGCATGATGTGGTGTTAGGGAATATCTTCTCCCACTGTCTGAGAGCCTCAACTTCTGTCTTACCGCCTCCGAAGAGCATGATTTGCGTGTCGGGTCTTTCGCTGAGTGTTTTGATTACTTCCATCATGTTTTGCAGCGGATATATCTTGCCTTCGTGCTTGGCGAAAGGTGCTATGCCGATGCGTGTAATGGTATGTATATCTGTGTGTTGTGGTGTTTGAGCATTGTGCAGCAGTGTGTTGATGTCAGTGTTTGGCAAAGCCTTGGCTATGGCAGCGGCATAGCGTTGGAAGCTTGTAGGCAGTTGTTTTTTTTGTTTATTACAACTACGAGTCAGTCGCCATTTATCAAGTCTTCCCTTATTTATTACGCTAACTGATATGCCTTTGAATTTCAGCAATGTGCGTAGTATTTTCGTGCGCAATACGTCGTGCAGGTCCACCACGTAGTCGTAGTGCTCCCCGGCGAGTTCACGTGCCAGTCGTCGTAATCCCCCAAAGCCTTTGTAGTCAGCCAGATTAACACCGCGGAATATCACGTTGTCGGGTGTTTGACGATATAGTGGTCTGAAGTTACTTCTGCTCAGCACCGTAAATCGCGCCTCGGGGTGTTGAAGCGCAAAAGCTGTCACCACGGGCACCGTCATGCATACGTCGCCCATAGCGGAAAATCGGATTAGCAGGATATTCATTTGTTGCCGTAAAGCACGGGGTTGAGGTTCGGGTCGTTATACATTTTCATTTGCTTATAGACTTTCATGACCTTGTTGCCGGTCTGATATGCGTCAAGCAGTTGTTGGATTGCTGTTGAGAGGTCTGTCATCTGCTCATTGAGCACATCAAGTTTCTTTTGGCATTGCTCTTTGTGTGCGTTGTCGGTGTCGGTGCGCATTACCTGTTCCTGCATGTGGTATATTTTCAGGTGCAGAATGGACAATCGGTCAATGGCCCATGCCGGCGACTCGGTATTGATAGTGGCATTATGAGATGGTGTTATCTTGCTGTATTTCTGCCAGAAATAGCTATCAATGAGTTCCACGAGGTCTGTGCGGTCCTGATTGGACTTGTCAATACGGCGTTTTATCCTTAGGGCTTCTACGGGGTCTATCTGCGGGTCGCGGATGATATCCTCAAGGTGCCACTGAACGGTGTCTATCCAGTTCTTGAGGTACAGAAAATGCTCTATCGAACCTTGCTGGTAGGGGTTTGACACGGGAGTATCGACATTGTCGGTTTTGTGGTAGTCAAGGACCGATTGATGGAAAATACTGTTGCTCAGTTCTACGAAATTTTGCATGATTGTCGTTATTTAGTTATTATGAGTAGCGCAAATATACGCAAAATTTTCCGTTGAGACTATTATAATCGGCCTTTCAGTGTGAAATTTTGCCGTTTTGTAGTGGAAAATTAGTTGCGTAATATAAAAAAATATTATTTTTGCGTATTCTAATACTTCACCATGAAAAAAGTTTTAATTTCAGCCGCCCGCTGCGTAGGGTTGTTGTTTGTGCTGTGTTTATACACCACGGCAATCAGGTGCCAGTCGCTTTCTGACGCGCCTTTAAGTGCGGATTCTGTACTTCGTGCAGGTGTTTCCGGTCGTCATGTGGGTCATGGCGAGTCCAAATCGTCTCCCATATTCATTACGGGCGCCGATGGTCGTCATGATACCGTTGTGATTACCACCAAGAGTGATTATTATCAGTATGTTGACACGCTGACCACCGTTACAGCCAATGCCGATAGTGTTCTTCGTGTTCGCGATGAAGTTGTGTTGCCTGACAGCAGCGACCGTCGCGGGCATTATATAGAGGCTCATGTTGGTCTGGGTTACGGCACGTTGGGTTATAAGCTTGAGGGTGATGATAACAAGCTCAACGGGTCTTTCAGTGCTTTGCTGCAGTTACAGTATGCCTATTTCTTCCATCAGCATTGGGGCGTAGGAGCAGGATTGTGGTTCACAAACTATACCAGCCATGCGCATCTGGCTGGCGACTACTATTTCGAGAGACAGACCGATAGTGATACCGAGCCCGAATATACCCATCACAGCCATATCAATAAGTGGCGTGAGCGTGAAACGATTCATAATCTCGGCATTCCCATATCGCTTCAGACGCAGTGGTGGAACAAGAGCGGTGATGCCGGTTTCTTCGCGGCTCTGGGCATAGCGCCGTCTTTCTCCGTAGGCAAGAAATACCATGTCCTTGATGGTGAGATAACACATCGCGGACTTTATCCCAATTGGAATTTGACCCTTGAGGATATGTATGAGTTCGGCACAATAGATTACACTGATCGCGATGAGAGTAAAGGCTCGTTGAGCGTTAAGCCGGCGATAGGTGTCTTCCTTGATGCCGGAGCGCTGCTCAATGTGGCTCCACAGATAGATATTTTCGTAGGTGGCTATTTCAACTATACTTTTAACGATGTCAACAAGTCTGACAAGCACCCCCTGGGTTGGGGTGGTGAAGACTATGCTTTCATGCATAAGTATGACGGAGCCTATGCCACTGACCTTGCCGGTAAATCGCACCCGTGGCAGGTAGGTGTCAAGGTCGGTGTTCACTGGCGTCATATCGCCAAGCCAAAAACGGTGCATATTGACTATTACGACCACTTCACACGTCTCGATACGCTCGTCACGCTCCTCGAACGTGTTGACACCGTGAGCACACAACATAGCGACACATTCTTCACGCCTATCAAACATGCGGCGCGTATGGTAGAGAAATTCAATAAGATATACTTTGATTTCGATAGTTCGGTACTCAACGAGGAGTCGAAGAATTATCTGCGCTCTATCAACGATGTTCTGGCTCATACCTCCGATAGCGTACGCATCTCTATCCAGGGTCACGCTTCCAAGGAGGGTCTCAAGAAGCATAATGAAGCCCTTGCCCGCCGCCGTGCGCAGCGTGTGGCTGACTACCTCGTGGAGCAGGGTCTCGACCGCAAGCGCATAGAAGTTCGCGGGTTCGGCTCGTCAGTGGAAAATGACGAGAATGTCAATCACACTCTCAATATGGACCGACGTGTTGAGGTTAAGGTAATATTAGGTGAAGGAGCCAACAAATATAGCAATCAGATAGAATACGAAAAATAGTTAAGCCATGAAATACAAGTCTTTAATCACAGTTTTTCTGTTGCTTGCCGGCATTTCATGCTACGGCAGGACGTTCTTGTCGGGTGAGACGATCTACGTCAATGTCCAGCAGAACGATGGTCTTGGCGACTGGAGTCAGGCGGGAGCGCACCTGTTTCTCTACATCTGGAACAATAGCGGCGATGCTTGGGTGGCTCTCAGTCAGTATGAAAACAAACTATATTCCGGTTCGATGCCTGCCGGCGACTGGACGAACTTCATCGTGGTGCGCAAGAGTAACACCGATGCCGTAGGTAACTGGACTAACGTTTGGAATCAGACCTGCGACTGTACGTTTAATTTTGATAATTCCGCGAATAACAGTGACCACCATAACGAGCGCGGTTTCAATGTCATCTATGAATTTTGGAAAAAGGATGGCAGTGGCGACTGTACAGGTACTGCCAACTGGCGTACCTACGCTCCCAAGGTTAGCGCCATACCAGCCTACAACACCCTCAAAAACACCGTAACCACTGACAATATCAAGATATGTCCGTCGGCTTTGGGAGGTCCCTTCTCGCTTCGCGCAAAACTCAACAGCGCCAAGACAGAGTATGTCTATAGCAATGTCCACCAGCATGCGTGGTATCGCTCCACTAACGGCACCTCATGGACCTCCGTTGACGGCTATGCCGGTGTCGTACGCGACGATGGTGAGGGCGAGATAGACCGCATTGATAATGTGCTGCCGGCTTCGGGTAGCACGATATACTATTATCTATATAGTGCTGACCCTGCAGGTCGTCGTTTGCTGCGCATCACCACTGACGCCCCCGACTGCGCCCTGACATGTGCCATAACATCTTTTGAGACCGCCGTGAGCGCCGTCAATGCCGATGACAATACCTATACCCTTGACGGTATGGTGGCTTTCGGTAAAGCTGAGGGCGATCTCGTCATAGAATGTGACGGCAAGAGCACTACCATCACATCGCCCAAGAGTCCGCAATCGTTCTCCCTCAACAAAGTTCCCGCGGCAACCTCCAATGGCGTGACGACAACCGCTCGTGCGTACTTCAGCGGTGGCACGGGGTGTGATAAGACGATAACAATCAACGTCCCCAACTCCACGCAAGCGCTGGAAACGGTCAGCAAGAGTGTGCTCACCGGTGAAACGGCACTGCTTACGCCGCAAAACGCCGACCCCGCCAACGACTATGTGTGGATAGTGGACGGCGTGGAACATAAGAAAGCCGACGGACAGCAGCAAAACTTCACCACTGAAACCTACAACACAACTACCACCAAGACCTATGTCTATAAGGAGTACTATCCCGTATCGGGCACTACCGCGGACATGATGAATAATGGTTCCTACGAACAAACGTCGGGCTATGGCACGTTTGGCACTGTCAGCACCATATCCGACTATAACTTCTGGGGATGCTACCAGTCAACATCCACCGCACAACTCAACTTCTATCAGAACGATGACGTCAACTGTCCGTCGCGCGATGGCTCCAATAACTGTGTTCACCTCACTGAGAATGGCTTTGCCGTGGTTCGTAATGCCAATAATTTCTTCCGGACTTTTGCCCGTGTTCTACCTCGCGACGATGATGCAGGCAGCAATTTCGCCCTCTTCGATGCCGCAACGGGTACCGCCGGGGGCAATAAGCGCGCGTGGTACACAACCACACAGCAGAGCCCGCAACTCAAACTCAAACAAGGCACTACCTACGTGTTCTCGTTCTGGGCGGCGAATATCAACAACTATGGCGAGATGGACAACGCCGCCAAACTCCAGTTCCGTATTCAGTATAAGAAAAACGGCGCTACCATCACCAAAAACCTCGGTGAGGTCCTTGACCTCGGTACCGATGAATACCGTAACAATATTTGGCATCAGCGTTCAGCTACTTACACACATACCGACCCTAATGCCGATGACGTAACAATATCCGTTGTCAACCTCAATACCAATACCCTTAACACGGGTAACGACTTTGCCCTTGACGACATCCAGTTCCATGCCATCAGCAGCGTGTCGCGTGTCGTTAAGTCGCACCAAGTGTTCACTGTGACTTTCAACGAGCCTGCCGTCAACAGCCTTACCATAACTCCGCGCCAGCACGACTGCGGAGCCACGGGCTACACCGTGGACCTCTCAGCCACATTCCAATACCCCAAAGGCAATCTCATAATCCAGGATGTCAATAGCGGCGAGACATTGCTCTCACTCACCGTTGCCGACAACGCCACAAGCGCCACGGGCGTGATAACATTCCAAGACCTCAATACCCATAGCCTCAAGGCCTACTTCTCGCAATGGGACTACCCCAACAAACCGGCGACTTACAAAACCGCCGATGCCGTTCCACTCACCACACCGCAAATAACAGAAGTAACATATATTGACCGTAGTACAGAGATAGTAAATTGCAACTCAGCAGTATATGCCCAGTCAGGTACTGTGAAGTACATCAATATGAACGCCCCGTTCACTGTCACCATCGACGGCAATACAGCCCTGTCAAAGCAGTACGCCATAGATGCCAACCAGACCTTGGAAGACGCCAAGAACTTCGCCATCGATAACGTTCCCGCCGATAGTCTTGAGCATACGGCGGTGGTGACATTCGGCGGAAGAGGCGCCAACTGCACGGAGCAAGTGACATTCAGGGCTCCCTATTCACCGGTAATCACCAATGTACAGGTAACTGACAATAACATCAACTTTGCTTGTGGCGACAATGGTGTCTATCACTACAAAGTCCTTGTCTATTTCACCAATGCCCACGCCACCAGCGACCTCACGGTTCAGTTCCATGACGGCACCATTCAAACCAAGAAAGCCACGGCTTCGCCCGTAGAGTTCGTCTATGCCGATAAAGGTCCTACCGACGGTGCGCAGCACGAAGTATATGCTTGGTTCAACTACGTCCATCCCGCAGCGTCTCATGATGCCGTGGCTGACGATTGTGAATATCCGCGAAGCTTTGCCGCACCCCACCTGCCACAACTCAATCTGCTCTCAACGTTGTATAGCACACCAGGGTGCAACGACCTCACGACAACTCTCACGGCAACACTCAACTACACCTATCAGCAGGGAACTCTGACATATTGGGTTGATAATCTTGCACATCACACAGCTTCTTACACCGCAGCTTCTGATGATGCCAAAACTCTTCAACTCGTTGTTAGCGACATACCGGCTGACGGTAAGAGTAGCCATGTGCTGCATGTCGAGTTTTCGAATACTAATAGCTGCCGCCCTGAATTTCCGCTGCCGGCAGTTCCGTTATCGACGCATATTGAGAGTGTCGTGATCAGCGATGTTCCTAATCCTGTGGCATGTTCCGCAACCGACTATTCCGCCACTGTTACCGTCACTTCCACCTACGACCTTACGGGTCAGACCATAGTTCTCACGCGCCCCGACGGAACACCCGTAACCATAGCAGCTCCGGCAAGTCAGCAGGGATTTGCCGCATCAGGCACCACATCCGTGATACCTGTTACCCTGATGGATATCAATTCCGGAGTGGGGACTATCGTTGCCGCCTGTGCCTCGACACTGCAGTGTACGGCACAAGGTACCTACACAAGTCCGCAGCTGGCGGCCATCACTCCCAACTTCTCTGTCAGCACCACCGACAATGCCTGTGGTGTGATGAATTACAGCGTAAGCGGAACCATCAATTTCGACATCGCCGATGGCGACCTTGTGGTACGTTTCGACAATGCCCATCAGACAACTGTCAGCGTGCCTGCCGGAGCCACGTCAGCCTCGTTCACCATCCCCGGCATGACGGCATCGGCAAAGGATCTGCAACTCATGGCTTACTTCACGGGCAATCCGTCATGCAGCGCCATGTCAGCGCCTTTCGACGCTCCCGTGCTGCCAACACTCAATGCCACGATGGCTGTGGATACAGTGCTCAACTGCAACACCAAGTCATACCAAGTCAGCCTCACCATCAATGCCGAGCACCAGACAGGCTCCATGACCGTCACCGACCGCAATATCACCACCGGTCAGGTAACAACTCATAGCGCCGCGTCATTCACCATCGCGCGCCCGACTGCCAACGAAGAACATGAGATAGCAGTGGCATATAGCGGACCCAACGACTGCTCCTACGTATTCCCGCAGCATATAATGGTCTCACCCGACGTGCCTCATATCACCCGATTCGATATCACCCCCGTCGAAGTTGACTGCGGCACCACCAGCTACAACCAACCATTCACGCTGCTCTCACAACGCATGCAAGGAGCGCCAACATTCATCCTCGACAACACTGACGTCACGGCGGCTGTGGTCGATAACGGTAATGGCAACTATGTGCTCACAGGTGTGGATACGCAACATACAACACACCGGTTCACCGTGGACTACGGCACAGCTATGTGCGACAGCAACATAACATTCGACACCCCCGTATTGCCCTATCTCGCCATTACGGCTCCTGCTGCCACCGCACAATGCGATGTGCCG
Organism: Bacteroidales bacterium UBA4353; assembly: GCA_002394025.1. Taxonomy (GTDB): domain Bacteria; phylum Bacteroidota; class Bacteroidia; order Bacteroidales; family Paludibacteraceae; genus UBA3747. Next base: position 5,892 of record DGSV01000084.1, on the reverse strand, counting down.
ACATATCAGCAGCATTTCAATATCCAGTATATCTATCAGCGCGGAGTAATGAAACTCCTCATCGACGGCATTGAAAACAGGGTTCTGAACTATGCTGAGCGTAGTAACCAATTGGTGACTTTACCTGTCACTGTTGATATGCCCGCTGATGGTCAGCAGCATACCGTAAGCGTCATAGCCGGCAATGGCTGTGAAGCACTCAACGAACCTTTCACGGCTCCTCAAGCTCCCGTAATCAGTTCACTGACAGCCACAGAAGTTCCCGTGCGTCTCGCCTGTGATGAGATTTCCTATGCGCTAACTCTGAACATCACCGCCGCCAACTATGTCGGGCAGACATTGGTAGTGGAATATACCGATGCCGGAACGCAACATCATCAGACGCACAGCGTGACATCACCGCAGATGCAAATCACCCTGTCGCTATTCGATGTCAATAACGGCACTCATAATGTCAATGTCTATTTCGATGGTTATAACTGTCTCCATAGCGTGTCCTACACAGCCCCCGTCAAGGCTACCGTTGTCAGCGACTTTGCGGTCAGCGTCGGTGCTACGGAATGTAGCGTGATGGATTATAGCGTTAGCGGAGTGGTGAGCTTCGATGTTGCTGACGGCGACCTCGTGGTGCAATACGATAACGCTCACCGACAAGTAATTACAGTGCCTGACGGTGCCACAACAGTCGATTTCACCATCAGTCACATGATGTCCGCCACCAATGCCATGCAACTCACGGCATACTTCACCGGTAATCCGCAGTGTACAGCCCTGTCAGCAGCTTTCGAGGCTCCGGCAATGCCAACGCTGACAGCAACAATGACTGTGGACAGCACCGTGGTGTGTGATGACAAGACCTACACCGTGAACCTCAATATCACTGCCGACAACCAGACAGGAATCATGACAGTCACCGACCGCAACATCACCACCGGAGCCGTAACAACCTTTAGCACGGCAACCTATGATGTGCCGCGTCCCGCGACGAACGAAGAGCACGAAGTGACAATCAGTTATGACGGACCTCACGACTGTTCCTACACACTTCCCAAGCACTTCTTCACAACGCCCGATGTGCCGCATATCAACAGCGTCAGCGTAACACCTCATGACATGGCGTGCGGCGACGACAAATATGCCGTAACGGTTACCATAGCCTTCGAACATCAATCGGGAACTCTCACCGTCGAGGACAATGGTGTGGTACTGCTCACCACCGATCAGGTGCTCACGTCACCCTATACCTTCACCACCGATAAGGTTATTACCACCGGGGCGGCAACGCATAATATCGTTGTAAACTACGGACTATGCACTACCAATATCTCCGCCGCATATCAGGAACCCGTAGTGCCAGAATGTAACCGCTATGAAGCCCTGCTGTGCCATGGTGAAAGCTACGACCTCAATGGTTTCCACCTCGCTACACCGGACATCGGAGAACATCATATAGCCCTCGCGGTTAATAACCCTGCCGTCATCACACCACAGAACCGACTCGATAGTCTCATACTTACCGTCAAAGCACAGCCGATGGTAACATTGGGAGAACTTGACATCTACTGCTCAGACTTGTCAAACATGTCTTTGCCATACAGCATAGCTCAGGGCGAACCGGACATATTCAACCTCACCATAGCCGGTAAGCCGGTCAACATATCAGCCACAGCAGAAGAACTCATAGCCGATATGCCGACGGATATCAAGTCAGGAAACTATGAAGCGGTGCTTACGGTAGGTCAGACAGATTTGCAATGTACCACAACAACGACTTTCAATGTCAATATCGCTGACGGAAGTCTGATGTATAGTAAGTGGAATGGCGTGCTGTTCATCGATAATCATGAGAACCGCATCACAGCCTACCAGTGGTATAGGGATGGAGTTGCCATGTCCGGCGAAACGCAGCAGCGACTCTATAATCCTGACGGACTGCAGGGCATCTACTATTGCGCTGTGACCGATGTTGACGGCAATGTCATATACACCTGTCCAAAAGCCTTTGACGATGTTCGCCGCAGTGCCGACGAGGTGGTAGAACGCCAACAGCAGGTTACTGTCACACCCACACGCGCACGTGCCGCAATGCCGATACTAATTGCCATTACCGGAAATGTCCCGGATGCTCAACTGAACTCAGCAACTGTCTTTGACGCCACAGGCAAGCGTGTCGCGCAATACCAACTCGCGGGTTCTGAAACCAACATCGTGGCGCCGGGGCAGCAAGGCATGTACATCATACGTGTCAACACCAATGGCGGAGCCGTAACGCGAAAAATCGTCGTATATTGATTGTTGGAAAAAAATAAGGCACAAATTTTGTAGCGGATGAGGCATGCCACATCCGCTACAAAAGCATATTTAGCTTACTAGTTTTCTAGCAAATCTAGCAAATCTAGCAAATCTAGTTAATCTAGCAAATCTAGCAAGCCTAGCAAATCTAGCTTTTATTAATACTTAAATAATTAAATACTTAAATAAAATTGCTTTATCCCAATAGTTTTGAAAATAAGATAGGTTTTGACCTGCTTCGCAGTCAGCTTTGTGACTACTGTTCTTGCGCTCTTGGCATTGAGAATATCAATGCCATGCGTTTTAGTGCCAACCGCAATCAGGTACTCAGCCGCTTGGCGCGCGTCGAAGAATTGGTGCGCTTGCTCAGCGATCCTCTGTTGCCTTTCCCCGATGAGAGTTATCCTGATGTTCGCGATGAGCTTTCGCGCCTTGCCGTCGATGGTGTCTATCTGACCTGTGAGCAACTCGTCGGTGTGCGCCGTATGCTTGCCGCGGCGGATAATATTACCGCTTTTTTCCGCAACCATGCCTCAGCACCATTTCCCCAACTGCGTGTCGCGGTGAGTCAGATGGCTCCCGTGTCGCGACATCTGCAAGCCATAGACCGTGTCATAGACCCTCATGGCAATATCCTCGACACTGCTTCGCCCGAATTGCAGGACATACGCCGGGCCCTGCGTCAGGCGCAAGGCAGTGTGAGCCGACTGCTAACATTAATACTTCATGAAGCTCAGGCACAAGGGTGGGTGGAACGTGATGTGGCACCGGCACTGCGCGACGGGCGACTCGTGATACCTATCGCGCCTGCACACAGGAGAAAATTAGGAGGTATAGTACATGATGAGTCGGCAACAGGCAAGACGGTATTCGTGGAACCACAGCAAGTCGTGGAAGCCAATAACCGCATCCGGGAACTTGAAAATGATGAGCGCCGTGAGATAAAGCGCATACTTACAGCCCTATGCGACACCTTACGTCCCGACTCCGAAGCCCTGACTTTGTGGCAGTTGCTACTGGGCAAGATTGACGCTTGGCGTGCCAAGGCACGACTTGCCATGGACCTCGGAGCCATCATGCCACGCATCAAAAACTACCCGCTCATACGTTGGCGCGAAGCGCGGCACCCGCTGCTGCTGCAAGCTCTCAGACGCCAACAGAGAGACATAGTACCACTCAACATCACCCTCGACGCCGAACAACGTATCCTGCTCATATCAGGACCCAATGCCGGAGGTAAGTCGGTATGCCTCAAAACGGTAGCCCTGCTGCAATATATGCTTCAGATGGGACTCCTTGTACCCCTCTCTCCCGATAGCGATATGGGACTCTTCGATAGTATCATGCTTGACATAGGTGACGAACAAAGCATAGAAAACGACCTGTCAACATACTCGTCGCACCTGCTCAATATCAAGCATTTTCTGCGTAACGCCAACGGACGTACCCTACTGCTTATCGATGAGTTCGGAACCGGTACCGAACCACAGATAGGAGGCGCAATAGCACAGGCGGCACTCGTCAGACTCAACGACACAGGAGCTTTCGGAGTCATCACCACACACTACAATAACCTCAAACACCTCGCCGAAGATACCGAAGGACTCGTCAACGGAGCCATGCTCTATGACCGACAGCGGCTCGAACCACTATTCACACTTGAAATAGGAAGACCCGGAAATAGTTTCGCAATAGAGATAGCACGCAAAATAGGACTCCCCGAAGACCTGATAACGGCGGCGGCAAACATCGTGGGAACGGAATACATCGACTATGAACGACACCTGCACGATATAGCCCGCGACAAACGCTACTGGGAACAGAAGCGACAGCAGGTACACCAGCGCGAGAAGGACCTCGAACAGCGCATAGCACGCTACGAAGAACTGTTAGCCGGCATCAAAGCACAACGCCGGGAGGCGGAACGGGAAGCACGACGACAAGCCATGACTATCATCGACGACAGCAGAGCGCTGATAGAAAACACAATACGTGAGATACGCGAGGCGCAAGCCGATAAGGAAGCCACAAAAGTCCTCAGGGCACGACTCGCAAAACAACAACGAACATTGCGAAAACAAAATGACGGCGATGATGAAGAACAGCAAGAGACAGTAAAGCAGAGCAATATAAACCTCTCCGTCGGAGACTATGTCACACGCCTCGGCAGCACCATAGTAGGACAGGTCATTGATGTCAAAGGCGACAAGGCACGAGTGACATTCGGAGAAATAACAATGACAGTGCCCATAGCACAACTCAACACAACCACAAAACCCAAAAATAATATACCAAATCGCAAAAGCACCACTAACGTCTATGATGACCTGAGGCAGCGGAAACTGCGTTTCAAGGAAGACATAGACATCCGCGGAATGCGCGGCGAACAGGCGCTGCAAACGGTGATGTACTTCATCGACGACGCCATCATGCTCGGAGCTACACGTCTGCGCATACTTCATGGCACGGGAGAAGGAATTCTCAGACAGATGATACGGCAATATCTTGACACGGTACCACAAGTAGCCAAATACCACGACGAGGCAGTCCAAATCGGAGGAGCTGGGATAACGGTAGTGGAAATGAAGTGATTTTGTTAAGCCACCGAGTCAGTAATCAGGCTTAGACAAAAACAACACAATAGATAATAAGCGTTCTTTGAAAGATTGTAACCAGATGTCAAATGACAAAAAAGTTTCAGCTGAACCAAACATTTGCGCCATTATGCAAAAATGATTACCTTTGCGTCATAAACTGCGTAAACAACAAGTAGTGTATGACACGGGGTATTTTGCAAAACAACTCATCAGTATCGGCAGTCGAGAAGTTATTCCAAGACGTATGCGGTATCATTGACGGTACACGCTCAAGAGTGGCGGTATTTGCTAATGCGGAGATATGTCGTACAAACTGGAATATCGGTAAGCGCGTCAAAGAAGACATACTGCTCAATAAGCGCGCCGACTATGGTAAGCAAGTTGTTAAGAACCTTGCCACGCAATTGACCGAAAAATATGGGAAAGGCTGGGGATATGCCACTTTGCGCCATTGTGTACGCGCTGCGTACATTTTTACTGAAGATGAAATTGAGTACGCGGTGCGTACACAATTCACGTGGACGCATCTGCGCTCAATCATGAGTATCAACGACCCCCTTGCGCGCAAGTTCTACATGCAAATGTGCCATTACGAGCATTGGAGTTCCCGAACATTAGACGAAAAAATAGACAGTCAACTGTACGAGCGCACTATCATCAGCCAACGACCTGAAGAGGTGATACGACAAACATTGGATGAAAGTCAGTTATCCGGAATATTGGTGCCAGACATGGTTTTTCGTAGCAGTTATTTTCTTGAGTTGCAGAAGGCGATAGCGATAGCACGGGAGCATTTTGCTGAACATAAGACCAACGAAATGTTAGAATAGAGGTTGTATTTGTTGGTAACTTTTTTGTCTGACATGGAACATTTGTTTCATGTCATTTTTTTTAGTTACAATCATTTATCATCGGTTAGGAAATAATACTACTCTGGACACGCAAAGAAGAAAAATTTGCAATATCTCCACAAATTTTTCGATGAAAAGCACAGTGTGCTTTT
>DGSV01000065.1:4907-8725 GCA_002394025.1 Bacteroidales bacterium UBA4353 | reverse complement strand
ATTGGACGGCAGTACTGATAGTACACTACGAGTGGAAATCGCCGGCGACTACCACTATGGTAAGTATAAAGATCATACCGTATCGGCATTCGCAAAAATCAAAATTCCCCTATTCACCAAGCGCGTCAATTTAAGTGTCTGGTGGACAGCGCAAGAATGGTACTGGAGCACGACAGAAAAGCAACAACATAGTCGTGTCAATCCTGAATATGCCCTTCATGGTCATGCCACAGGTGACATACATATCACGACAGATATTCAGTGCCTCTACGAGCGACGCTGGTGGCCTGACATTACGGCACGAATCGGAATAAAAACAGCGTCGAGCGCAGACTATGAAAAGGGACGCTTCTTCGATAATCCTGCATACTTCACCGATGTGACTATGGGCAAAACACTGGTCAAAGGCGACAAATTTTTCCGTAGCCTAAAAATTTCAGCAGAAGTGGGATTTCTATGCTGGCAAACAGAAACAGGACGCCAAAACGATGCTGTGATGTATGGTGCGCAGATAAAGCTGAACACACAAGTATTCCGTATTGCGGCAACATACAGTGGATATAGCGGTTGGGAACATGATGGCGACAGACCCATGACAGTAAAGGCGCAAATAGCGTTCCCTACACAACTCAAAAGCGATAAGGTACAACGTACCATAACATTGGAACCATATATGGAATACCTATATGGTATCAGGGACTATCCCTACCAACAGATAAGGGTAGCTCTTGCGGCGTCTTTCGATGTTCTGAAAAAGAAGCGGGAATAGTAAAGCAAGAAACAAAGGGGAAAGAATAAAGTGGGAAAGGAACTGGAACAACTAGTCAACAAAGATAAAATCAGGGAACATAATGCTGAAAAAGATTTTTCTCAATGACAAAATTGTCATCTCTATCATATCACTCAACGCTGTGGTGATTTTCATACAGGAGTCGGGAATCACAAACCACATACTCTATTTGATAGATTTCCTATGCACGGTATTCTTCATCATAGAAATGATAGTCAAGCATCGGGAATACGGCTTTCGAGGTTATTGGTCCGATGGTTGGAATCGTTTCGACGGCATAGTAGTCATCATATCACTCCCATCGCTGCTCATGCCACTGATAGAGTTAACGACCTTCAACTTTTCCGTGATATTGAGCCTGCGTCTGTTGCGCGCCCTGCGCTTCATGCGAGTGCTGCACCTATTTCCTAATATCACGAGCCTGCTGGCAGGCTTCAAACGGGCTCTCAGACAATCGGGCGCGGTACTGGTATGCTACACAATACTAATCGTAATACTCGGTATCATCAACTGCAGCATTTTCAAAGAACTTTCACCAGAGTACTTTAAGACGCCACTACGTGCCATATATTCCGTATTCAGGATATGTACCGTGGAGGGCTGGTACGAAATCCCGGATAGCATAGCGCTAGCTACAAACCCGATAATCGGCTCAATATCACGGGCATATTTCTGTTTAATACTCATATTCGGAGGAATCATAGGAATGTCGTTCATCAACTCAATATTCGTTGACGCTATGGTTGAAGACAACAATGATGACATCAAGGAACATCTGCGCAAAATTGAGGAAAAAATAGATGCCATAGCATCGCAACGTAACATGGAATAATTATGACACAGAATACCGACATAGAATTTCAGTCACCTGAGCAGATTAAGAGTTTCCAAGAATCACTACTCCGTGAGCAACTGCATTATCTTGCCGCTCACTCACCATTTTATCAGCGTCATTTGAACGGCATTGACATCGAGTCTATTACTACCTTGGAGGACCTCACACGACTACCATTCACCGACAAGAATGACTTGCAACGCTATCAATGGGATTTTCTATGCGTACCCCGCGACAAAGTTATCGACTATATCACCACCTCGGGAACTACCGGCGAACCGATAAGTTTCGCATGCACCGATAAAGACCTGCAGCGACTGGCTTATAACGAGCGTAAATCATTCCAATGCGCAGGACTCAAACCGGGCAATATCCTACAACTGATGACAACCATGGATAAGCGTTTTATGGCGGGACTTGCCTATTGGTTAGGCATCCGTGAATTAGGAGCAAGCATCGTGCGCGTAGGCAATGGAGTCCCTGAACTACAATGGGATACCATACAACGCCTCAAACCCGACACGCTAATGTGCGTGCCGTCATTTACTCTCAAACTCGTGCAATATGCCATAGAACACGGTATTGACTATCATAAAAGTTCCGTGCGACGCATCATAGGTATTGGCGAGGGACTCAGAAATCAGGACCTGACACTAAACCTACTCGGCACACGCATTAACAACCTCTGGCCCGAAGTAGAGCTCTATGCTACATACTCCTCCACGGAAATGTCCGCCACATTTTCGGAATGTCAGTTCGGCTGCGGAGGACATGTACACCCCGAACTGATAATTGTGGAAATTATCGGAGAAGACAACAAACCCGTCACAGACGGGGAAGTAGGCGAAGTGGTAATCACAACGCTCGGCGTCGAAGGTATGCCGCTACTGCGCTTCAGAACAGGAGACATGGCAGCAAAAATCAATAAACAATGCCGCTGCGGAAGACACTCATACAGGCTCACACCGCTTGTCGGACGAAAGAACAACATGATAAAACTCAAAGGCACCACACTTTATCCGCCAGCCATCAACGACGTGCTGGACAATACGCCGCAGATTGAAAATTATGTTGTTATCGTACGAAGCAATGATGCCGGAACTGATGAAGTGATAGTACGGGTGGGCGTCAAAGAACGTGATGTTACGCACGATGAGAAACTGACGGCACTACTCAAAGAGAAATTCCGAGCCAGACTACGCGTCACACCACGAATAGAAATACTACCGGCGGATGTAATACATACCATCAACTTCCCGGCTAAATCCCGTAAACCGATAAAATTCATTGATGAAAGACAAAACATTTGACAAATTATTCGCTAATTTGTGCATCTACGATTTTATCATTTATTTTTGTTAATTTGTTAATTTGTTGAACGCGGAATATCAATACTATTGTCAAAACTTCTAAACAACTAAATAAATGAAAACTATACCCGTATTGCTGCTCACAGGATATTTAGGCAGCGGAAAAACAACACTGGTAAACAAAATTCTTACCAACAGACAAGGCATACGCTTTGCCGTTATAGTAAACGACATTGGCGAAGTGAATATTGACGCCGACCTCATAGCCAAAGAAGGCATCGTAAATCAGCAAGACGACAGCCTTGTCGCACTACAAAACGGATGCATCTGCTGCACACTGAAAATGGACCTCGTGGAACAACTCCACGGCATCATTAAAATGTCGCAATTCGATTATATCGTTATTGAAGCCAGCGGTATTTGTGAACCGGCACCCATTGCGCAAACAATATGCGCCATGCCGGAAATGGTACCGCAATACATTGAGGACGGTATGCCTAAACTCGATTGCATAGTAACTGTGGTTGATGCTCTGCGACTGCGCGACGAATTCAAATCAGGGCACTCACTGCTCAACCCGAAACTCAAAGAAGACGATCTTGAAAACCTCGTCATAGAACAGATAGAATTCTGCAATATGATACTCCTAAATAAGAAAAGCGAGGTTTCGGAACACGAACTCGGACTCATAAAAGACATCATCAAACACATACAACCACAAGCGGAAATTATCGAGTGCGACTACTGCGATATACCTATCGACAAAATTATCAATACCCATAAATTCGATTTTGATGACGTGGCAGGCTCCGCGGCATGGATCCACGAAGTCGAAAAACATATCGACGATGATGAACACGAGCATGAACATGAGCATGAACAT
>DGSV01000065.1:0-4804 GCA_002394025.1 Bacteroidales bacterium UBA4353 | reverse complement strand
GAACATCACCACCATCATCATGACCATGACCACGAAGGCGGCGAGGTAGAAGAATATGGTATAGGAACTTACGTGTATTACAATCGCAAGCCTTTCAACATCAACCTTTTTGACGACTTTGTGGCACGTCGTTGGCCCAAAGGGGTGATACGCGCCAAAGGAATGGTATATTTCAGCGATGAGTACGATTTCTGCTATGTCTTCGAACAAGCAGGCAGTCAAGTTAAAATGCGCAATGCCGGACAATGGTATGCTACAATGCCACAGGATGAGTTAGAGCAGTTCCTGCTCGGACAGCCGCAGATAGCCCGTGATTGGGACGAAAAATATGGCGACAGAATGCAAAAACTCGTATTCATAGGTCAACATCTCGACAAAGACTATATCAAATCCGCCCTCGACGATTGCCTCGAATAAGACACCGGGCACAAGACATAAGACACAGAATGGTGGTCAAAGGTCACAAGACTCAGAATTCCGGTCTGCGAAAAAAGTACGGACACGCCGTGGCGTGTCCGTACTGCGTAATTTCCTAATCTCCTCCTCTACATAAATATAAAAATTCATTGCTTTTGTTAAATCCGAGATGCTGTAATTATTTGCGTAATTCAATAAACTATTGTAAATTTGCGATGATAAAGTGATTAGTAGCGAGTATGCCTCGCTGAAGTTTCCAAAATAATATTACTTATGAAAACAAGATTCATTACCATCCTACTGGTCATACTAGTCAGCAAAGTGTTTGCTTTTGCGGCAAATAGTGGTACATGCGGAGACAACCTCACATGGATTTATAACAGCGAGACTCAGAGTTTAACGATTACCGGCAGCGGAAATATGTATGATTATGAGTCCGTCTCTAGTCCATGGTATTACTTCGATATAATTAATGTTGACTTACCGGACGGATTGACGAGTATAGGTGATTATTCATTTAAAGGCAGTCATATTACAAGTATCTCTATCCCAAACAGAGTTAAGAGGATTGGCTATAATAGCTTCGACGGCACCGCACTAACGAGCATCAACATCCCTAATAGTGTAACAACTATTGACAATGAAGCTTTTTATAATTGCAGCGAACTTTCGAATATCACTATCGGAAGCGGCGTGATAAGTATTGGCAGAAATGCTTTTATGCTATGTAATGACATCACTAGTATCAAAGTTTCGGACAAAAATCCAAAGTACGATAGCCGCAAAAACTGCAATGCGATAATAGATACAGAGACCAAGACTCTTATTGTTGGCTGTCAGAAGACAATAATTCCCAAAAGTGTAACAAGCATAGGAGAAAACGCGTTTTATGGATGCAGTGGGCTTAAAAGTATCACCATTCCAAACAATGTGACGTGTATTGGTGATTATGCTTTCAGTAGTTGCTATAACCTCACAAACATCACAATTGGCAACGGAGTGACAAGCATCGGAGATGCCGCTTTCTATGAATGCAAAGCTTTAACAAGCATCATTATCCCAAACAATGTGAAACAAATTGGAAGTATGGCATTCACAGAATGTGAAAGTCTAACAGACATTATTATCGGGAATAATGTGACAAAGATTGATCACATGACTTTTTGGGAGTGCAGCAGCCTAACGAGCATTACCATTCCAAACAGCGTAAGTAGTATTGATGTTTACGCATTCTATGGCTGTAAAAATCTTAAGAAGATCGTTCTTGGTGAAGGATTAACGGCCATAGGCAACAATGCTTTCAGCAGTTGCCCTAATATTGCAGAGATTACAGCTAATATGCAAACACCTCCGGAACTCAATTGCTCCATATTCAGTGAATCAAGATTCAGCAAGGACTGTGGTGATTTGTCAAAAATTCAATGCTTTGTACCCAACAATTCGTTGGAACTATACCGCAATTCTGACGTTTGGAAATCATTTCAACTTATGACTAAAGATTCAAACAAAAAATAAAATAAGAATATAAGTAACAAGGAACAGAGAGACAAAGGATTAAGGACAAAGGATAAAGGATTAAGGACAAAGGACAAAGCAATAAAGCAATAAAGCAATAAAGCAATAAAAAACCTTCTGCCAATAATTTGACAGAAGGTTTTTTACATTAACATTATGTTTACTGACAGTCTTATTATTCAGCAGCCTGAGCTTCGTTTTCAGCAGCGGGTGCTGCTTCGTCGGCTTTTTTCTTCGATGAACGACGTGTACGAGTAGCTTTCTTGGCGGCCTTGGGTTTGAGCATATTTTCGTTGTAGTCAACAAGTTCTATGATGCACATATCAGCGCCGTCACCAAGGCGGAAACCTGTCTTGAGGATTCGTGTGTATCCACCCGGGCGATCTGCTATCTTGGTAGCGATGTCTCCGAAGAGTTCTTTGATGGCTTCCTTTTGTTTAAGTTTTGCGAATACGAGACGACGGTTGGCTGTTGAGTCGTCTTTGGCTTTGGTCATCAGAGGCTCAATGTATTGGCGCAGAGCCTTGGCTTTTGCTACTGTAGTAGAAATTCTTTTGTGCATAATCAGCGAGCAAGCCATGTTTGAGAGCATAGCGGCGCGATGCGATGCCGTACGACCAAGGTGATTGAAAGATTTATTATGTCTCATTGTTTATTAATCTTTATCGAGTTTGTATTTTGATACGTCCATGCCGAATGACAGGTTGTATTTTTCAAGTATTTCATCAAGTTCTGTGAGTGACTTTTTGCCGAAATTGCGGAATTTGAGCAGGTCGTTTCTGTGATATGAAACGAGTTGTCCCATTGTTTCCACGTCAGCGGCTTTGAGGCAGTTGAGAGCACGAACCGAGAGGTCCATATCCACGAGACGAGTCTTGAGGAGTTGGCGCATTTTCATGCCTTCTTCGTCATACTCGACTTCTGCCGCACCATCTTGCACTTCAAGTTGCATCTTGTCATCAGAGAAGAGCATGAAATGATATATGAGAATGTTGGCAGCTTCCTTGAGAGCGTCTTTGGGGCTTATTGAGCCATCGGTAACGATGTCAAGGGTGAGTTTTTCGTAGTTGGTGATACCTTCAACGCGATAGTCTTCACGAACGTACTTGACGTTAACGATAGGTGTGAAGATTGAGTCTATGGGTATAATGCCAATCACGTCATCGGGTTTGGCATTTTCCTCGGCAGGTGTCCAGCCGCGTCCTTTGTTGATTGTCATTTCAATCTGGAAGTTAGCGGAGCTGTCCATTTCGGCAATGAGCAGGTCGGGGTTGAGAACTGTAAAGTGCTTGAGAACCTTGTTGAGATCGGCAGCCTTGAATTCAGTGGTGTTGCTGAATGACAGCATAATTTTTTCACTGTCTTCACCTTCCGTAGTTTGTTTGAAACGGATTTGCTTAAGATTCAGGATAATGTTAGTCACATCGGTTATTACGCCGGGTATTGTGGCGAACTCGTGGTCAACTCCGGGAATCTTAATAGACGTTATGGCAAATCCTTCCAATGAGCCTAAAAGTACACGACGGAGAGCGTTACCGATGGTGGTAGCGTACCCTTGTTCAAGGGGTCGGAATTCAAACTTACCCTTTGTTGGGGTTGATTCCAACATGAGTACTTTATCCGGTTTTTGAAATGTTAAAATTGCCATGAATTCAAGATTATTTAGAATACAATTCGACGATAAGTTGTTCCTTGATGTTTTCCGGTATCTCTTCGCGTATAGGCAGCTGGAGATACTTTCCTGCTTTGTCAGCTTCGTTCCATTCTAACCATGGATATTTGCTGTGATTAAATCCCGCGAGGCTATCGGCGATATTCTCAAGCGATTTTGAACGTTGACGCACTCCGACAACTTGTCCGGGTTTGATGCGGCATGAAGGTATGTTAACTACTTTACCGTCCACCACGATATGTCTGTGGCTGACGAGTTGACGCGCGGCGGCGCGTGTAGGAGCTATACCAAGACGATATACGATATTATCGAGACGTGATTCGAGCAGTTGGAGTAGTATCTCACCTGTGATACCTTTTGAACGCTGTGCATGCTCGAAGAGTATGCGGAACTGACGTTCGAGAACGCCATAGGTATATTTGGCTTTTTGCTTTTCTGCAAGCTGTGTTCCGTACTCAGAGTTTTTCTTGCGGCGGTTGATGCCGTGTTGCCCGGGGGCGTAATTTTTCTTGGAGAGCACTTTATCCGGTCCGAAGATAGGTTCTCCAAAGCGACGGGCTATTTTACTTTTTGGACCAATATATCTTGCCATATTACTTGTTAGTCAATAATTAAATATGCGATTAGTATTATACTCTTCTGCGTTTAGGAGGTCTGCATCCGTTATGCGGCATTGGTGTTACGTCAACGATTTCAACCACTTCAATACCTGCTCCGTGGCAAGTTCTGATAGCTGACTCGCGTCCGTTACCTGGTCCTTTAACATAAGCTTTAACTTTGCGTAGTCCGAGGTCGTAAGCTACTTTTACGCAGTCTTGAGCAGCCATTTGAGCTGCATAGGGAGTATTCTTTTTAGAGCCACGGAAGCCCATTTTGCCGGCAGATGACCAAGAAATTACTTGACCTTCACCATTTGCCAACGTTACAATCACATTATTGAACGAAGAATAGACATGCAACTGACCTACTCCGTCAACTTTGACAACACGTTTTTTGGCTGCAACAGTTTTCTTTGCCATAATATAATAATTCTAAAATTCGTTTAACAAAATTACTTGGTTGCTTTCTTCTTATTAGCAACTGTTTTCTTTTTACCTTTACGCGTACGGGCGTTGTTTTTCGTTGACTGACCGCGTACGGGAAGTCCGAGACGATGTCTGATACCTCTGTAGCAACCGATGTCCATCAGGCGCTTGATGT
>DGSV01000077.1:3880-10478 GCA_002394025.1 Bacteroidales bacterium UBA4353 | reverse complement strand
AAACTAGAAAACTAGAAAACTAGAATAACCAGAATAACTAGAAAAGCTAGAATAGCTAGAAAATCTAGAAAAGCCAGAAAAATTATTCTATCCTCGTTTGTTTTTGAAGAAATCTATGAGCAGTTGTGCGCACTGCTCTTCCATAACGCCCCCCGTCACCTTGCATTTGGGATGCAATGCCGCGGGGGCTAATTTTGTGTATCCTCGTTTGTCATCCGTGGCACCATAAACCAGTCTGCCGACCTGCGCCCAACCTATCGCGCCGGCGCACATCACGCAGGGTTCCATAGTTACGTACAACGTACACTCCGACAAATACTTACCGCCCAATGTCGCACTCGCTGCGGTAATAGCCTGTATCTCAGCATGAGCCGTTACATCATTCATGGTCTCGGTCATGTTGTGTCCGCGACCAACAACACTGCCGTTGCATACCACTACGCAACCTACCGGAATCTCGTCATGATGAAAAGCCTGCTCAGCCTGCTCAAGGGCAAGGCGCATATAGCGCACATCGTCATTCATCAAAAAAACTTTTAGTGTAATTATAGCCCAAATCGTAGATTTCCTGCGATTTCTCAACATCAAAAGTGTCGTACATACCCATTGCCTCAGGCTCAAGAAGAATATCACACACCTCGCGGTCATGAACGATATTGGCCTTGAACATGAAATGATATACGCGTTCAAGGACGTTGGCAACGTTAATCTTATACTTCTCTGCCATCATAGGACTAGCATTAATGCCTATCAGCGTGTCGCAATAGTCACGTATAGTCGTCGCCGGGAAATTTTTGAACACTCCCCCGTCAACATAATGCACTCCATCGATGATTGTTGGCGTAAACAGCACAGGCACAGAACACGAAGCCGCCACACTTTGCAGCAAATTGCCCCGGGTAAAGACCACACTCTTGCCATGATCAAGATCTGTGGCAACAATATGCAGAGGTATCTGCAGTTCCTCAATGCGGCGGCTCGTCAAATTGCTATGAACAAGTTTCAGGAATGGTTTTATATTCAAGAAGCCCCCCCCTGCCCTGTCGTAAAGAGTACTGCTGCGGAAAGTGATATTCATAAACATATCAGCTATCTGCTCAGGAGTACGACCGTCAGCATACAAGGCACCTACCACCGAACCGGCGCTAACTCCGGATATCACATCGGGACGGATACCTATTTCTTCCAATGCCCTAATGGCTCCGGCATGGCACAAGCCCTTGATACCACCACCACTGAGCGCGACACCTATCCGATGAGAAGGATTGCGGCGCTTAATATCAACCAGTTCCTTAAAGGTCATCGCACTACTTGAGTTTTGACACAAGCCACAGCAAAACTACCGCACCGACTGTGCTTACCACCAGTTCACCAACGATGCCACCGGTAGTGGTTATGCCCAACAGACTGAAGAGCCAGCCGCCAAGGAAACCGCCTAATATGCCAACAAGAATATTGACTAAGATGCCACTGCCGTGACCTTTCATGAGTTGCGAGGCTAAGAAACCTGCAAGACCGCCCAAAATAATTGAACCAAGAGTTATCATTATAATACTAATTTAACAGCTTAAAAATTAATTCCTTATAAATATCCTCACTACTAAACACTCCTCCTACGCCTTTCGATTTGGCATCAGCCTCACGTATCCACGTTATGGCGTGCAGGCATTTCCATGCGTCGAAACGCTTTGCGCCATTCTCATAGTCAGCCATCACATAGGGACTTACTCCCAATGCCGACGCTTTGCCATAACGATCCATTTCTTTTGGCAGATAAAGAAGTATCAAGACCTGCGAGAAATAGCGGAACAGCATTGTTAATACAAACTGAATAGCGTTATTTTTTTCGTTATCAGCAAAATACTGAGTTATTTGATAGCACTTATAGGCATTACCCTGACTCAAGGCGCTAATAAGTTCAAAGGTGTTGAAATCCTTGCTGATACCTACGTATTTTTCTATGTCGGCTGCCGTTATCTGCCCCGTAGGCTTTGCTACTCGCAGTTTATCTATCTCACCGACTATTTTCAACAAGTCGGCACCGAGATTTGCCGCAAGAAGTTGCACTGCGCGTTGTTCCATCTGAATGCCGTTAGCGCGGGCATAGTTGTTAATCCACGGCTCTACCTGATTATCATAGAGTTTTGCTGTTTTCAGCACAGCACCTCCGACACTCTCGATAGCTTTAACGGGCTGCTTACGGGCATCCATGCTACCGTATTTATAACATATAACAAGAATTGTGCGGGGCGAATAATGCTCTATATACGGCGTTAGACTATCCCAATGACATTTATTCTTGTCCACCGTCTGAGCCTCCTTGAGTATTACCACTTGTCGCTCACCCATCATGGGATAGCGTTGGCACGTACTCACCAAGGTTGTCATATCGGGCAGGTCCTTACCATAAATCACCGTGAGGTCAAACTCACGAGCCATATCGTCCAGAACTTGCTTCTCAAAATAGTCCGCGAGCAGGTCAATATAGTAAGCTTCATCGCCCATGAGCAAATACACAGGGCGAAACTTCTGTTGCCGAAGCTCCGCCATGATATTCTCGTATGTCAAGCCCGAAGACTTAGCCATTACTACTCGAAACGCAGGTGCTTTATGGTGCGTGAATTATGCTGTATAGATACCAAAGATTTTATGCCTATGCGTAAGTGCTCATCAACAAAATTTGCGGTGACTTTCTTATCGCTTTCAGCCGTTTTTATGCCTCCGGGCAACAGAGGCATATCCGACACGAGCAATAGTGCCCCGGTAGGTATGCTGTTATGAAATCCTACGGAGAACAATGTCGCTGTTTCCATATCCACCGCCAGAGCCCGCGTGGAACGCAAATATTCGCGGAATTTCACGTCATGCTCCCAAACCCGCCTATTGGTGGTGAATACGGTTCCTGTCCAATAGTCATGACCAAAGTCGCGGATATTACTTGACACGGCACGTTGCAGGCTGAATGCCGGCAAGGCAGGTATCTCAGGAGGGAAATAGTCATCGCTGGTACCCTCACCGCGAATCGCGGCTGAGGGTAGTATGTAGTCGCCGACATGATTCTTATCACGAAGTCCACCACACTTGCCAAGAAAGAGGACAGCACGGGGATGTACGGCTGACAACAAATCCATAATCAAAGCGGCATTGGGCGAACCCATTCCGAAATTGATGATGGTGATGCCTTCAGCGCTGGCGTTAATCATATTGCCATCGCGACCCAACACCTCGGTGTCATTCCACTGAGCGAACTTCTCAACATAGTTGTTGAAGTTCGTCAGCAGAATGTATTCCCCGAAGTCTGACAACTTGCGCTTAGTATAGCGCTCAAGCCAGTTACTGACAATATCTTCCTTGGTTTTTATTTGTTCGCTATTGACTTCCATAGGATTCATGTTTTTAGCCCTTAATGGCCACCACACCCGGCAGTTGTTTGCCTTCTATGGCTTCGAGCAGTGCTCCGCCACCGGTGCTGATGTACGACACTTGGTCTGCCATGCCGAACTTGTTAATGCACGCCACCGAATCACCTCCGCCTATCAGCGAGAAAGCGCCATTGGCGGTAGCTTTGGCGATGGCTTCGGCTATAGCTCGCGAGCCACCGGTGAAATTATCGAATTCGAATACTCCCGCGGGACCATTCCATAGTATTGTTTTTGCTCCCTCGATTGCTGCCGCGAAGGCTTTGCGAGTTTCAGGACCGGCATCAAGACCTTCCCAACCTTCGGGAATAGCATTGGCGGGAACGACCTGAGTATTAGCGTTGTTATCGAACTTATCAGCTGCCACGCAATCGGTGCCGAGAACGAGATTTACACCCTTCTCTTTGGCCTGACGAATAATATCGAGAGCCAACTCAAGTTTATCGTCTTCGCAGAGTGAGTTGCCGATATGACCTCCTTGAGCTTTGGCAAAAGTATATGTCATGCCACCACACAAAATAAGATTGTCAACCTTATCCATGAGATTCATGATGATACCTATCTTGGTCGAAACCTTCGAGCCACCCATGATAGCCGTGAACGGACGACGGATATTGCTCAATACATTGTCAACAGCGTTGACTTCTTTCTCCATAAGCAGGCCGAGCATTTTGTGGTCGGCATCGAAATAATCGGCAATAACGGCTGTTGATGCATGACGGCGGTGGGCAGTTCCGAAAGCGTCCATTACATAGCAGTCAGCATAAGAAGCGAGAGTTTTGGCAAAATCTTTCTGGCGGGCTTTCATTTCCTTCTTGGCATCATCATAAGCCGGATCGTCTTTTTCTATGCCTACGGGTTTTCCTTCCTCTTCAGGATAGAAACGAAGGTTCTCAAGCAGAAGCGCCTCACCACCCTTAAGGCCTGCGGCAGCTTCTTGAGCCTTAGCGCAGTCAGGGGCAAACTTAACGTCAACACCGAGAGCTCTGCTAACAGCGGGTACTATCTGACCCAACGACATCTTCATATTAACCTTGCCCTTGGGCTTACCCATGTGACTCATGATAATCAAAGCACCACCATCGTCGAGGATTTTCTTCAGCGTGGGAAGAGCACCGCGAATACGGGTGTCATCAGTGATTACACCATTCTCATCAAGGGGTACGTTAAAATCAACACGTACTATGGCCTTGTGGCCGGCAAAATTGAAATCAGAAAAATTCATAGTGATATTTATTTTTTTTGTTGATAATTCTAATTGCAAAATTACTGATTTTTTTCCACATGAAAGCAACTGAGTATTAAAAAAAGTAAGCCTCACATTTGACTATTTGCTGAAAATAACGTAATTTTGCAGTTAAATATTGATTTTTCATCTATGAGAGCTAAGTTCAGCACCTATATACTACTATTGATGAGCCTGATTCTGATGGGCTGCAAGAAAGATATCACCGTTGCTTTTACCTATAGCCCCGAACACCCCCGTGCCGGCGAAACGGTAAGTTTTGTCAACACGTCAACAGGTGGAGAGAGTTGGCTGTGGATGTTCGGCGACAATACCGCATCGTCATACCGTAGCCCATCACATATTTTCACCGCCCCCGGAGAGTACGTGGTAAGCGTACAAGCCGATGCCGAAGCGCGCTACATGGCCTCACAGACCATTATTATTGCAGACACTATGCCCGTCATTGACATAGCAGACACACTGGAACAGATGACATCGGTGACTTTCAAAGCTTTAGTATTCAACCCCAACAACCTGACCGTGAACTACCTCTGGCAGTTCTCCGACAATGCCTCCGTCGTCGGAACTGAAGGCAACACATCAACAGAAGCGCAACCTACCGTCTATTTCCTCAATAGCAGCAACAAAGAAACCATAACGCTTACAGTCACTGTCAGCGGACAGAAACCACTTACTGTCACCAAAGACGTCATAGTATTGGAGCACGACGGTAAAGCTCTATACTACAGCGATATTAACAGAAAATTAATGCGCGAGCCTATAGTCGATAACGTAACATCAATGCCTTACGAACTCGACGATGTACTAACTGATGACGCCGTGCAAATGTGTTATGCCGAAAATATGCTGTACGTGCTGCTAACTAGTGGCAACGTGGTTAAGATTGATAACGGTATAATAGCAGCCACAGACATCACTAACGCGCTCTCCATCACCGCAAACGAAGGCTTACTACTATGGGCCACAGCACGCGGAATTTATTCTTCAATGGGCGCACTGCATAGCACGTCGGAAGACATCACTGCTGTCACAACATATTTTAACCAACCAGCCTATGCCACAGCATCGGGAATATATACGGCAACCAACACACAACTATCAACGCTGTCAGGCAGAGGTACGATCATTGACGCCATGCGCTCAATCATCATTGTCGCCAACGGAGAACAGATGCAAATAGTGGATTTCAAAGGTAATACGCTTGCTGAAATAGTAATTGCCGACGGAACTCTACCCTATCTTGACCGCTCCGAAGGCATGCTCTACTACATCACAGGCAAAGACATCGAGCGGTTGCCACTCGGCATGCCAACACGCGTTCAAATCGGTGAACCACAGCACATCGCCAATCACGACAACACCATAACAGCAATAGCTGTCACGGAATAAAGCAACTATGTGCATGTCATGTACTACAATGTCTAACCCATACAATTCCTGACATTCCGCCCATACTTACTCCCGACAATTTATCATAATATTACACAAGAAAACCATTTGTGAGAATGGAAAATTATTTGTAACTTTGCAGTCCAATTCGGGCTTGCCGCTGGCATCACCTTACGAAAGGCGCGTATGCAAGTCCATTAACCCTTTAATAATTAACCCATCATGGATTTGATTAAAGTTGCGGAAGAGGCATTTAAGGTGCCCGAAAAAGAAATTCCCGCATTCCGCAGCGGTGACACGGTAACAGTGGCTTACCGCATTAAAGAAGGCAACAAAGAGCGTATTCAGGAGTTCCGCGGTGACGTAATCCGCATTTCAGGAGCCGGAGTACAAAAACGTTTCACGGTACGCAAAATATCCAACAACGTTGGTGTTGAACGTATCTTCCCGCTCTTCTCGCCTTTCATTGACAGCATCGTTGTTAACAAATACGGTAAAGTTCGCCGTGCCAAACTCTACTATCTGCGCAACCTCACAGGTA
>DGSV01000077.1:0-3839 GCA_002394025.1 Bacteroidales bacterium UBA4353 | reverse complement strand
ACCTCACAGGTAAGAAAGCACGTATTCAGGAACGCCGCATGAAATAATCGACGACCTTGCAGACAAAAACGGAGCATTGCACAGCGCAGTGCTCCGTTTTCGGTTTTATTTGCATATCCGCATAAAAATGCGTAACTTCGCAACATAATAATTTCGATAGTATTATATGAAACGAGTTGCTATATTATTACTTACCGCCACATTATGGCTGGTGGCACAATGTCAGATATATAACCCCGTGCATTGGTCATGCCAAACCGACTCCACAGACTCCGAATATATCGTCCGCATGACCGCCACTATAGACCAAGGATGGCATCTGTATGACATCAACACGCCAGAAAATGGACCTTCGGCAACAAAAATCGTTTATGACAAATTGTCGGGAGTAAGTATTGACGGAATGCCCAGAGTTTTAGGCAAAGCGATTACCATCTATGACGATAATTTCGCCATGGATTTGACATATTACGAACATTCGATGACCATTGAGCAGCGCCTCAAGAAAACCGGCGAACCGGCAGCGTTCTGCGGTCATATCACGTACAATGTTTGCAACGATGAAAACAGTTGCTTGAGTAATAACCGCTACGACTTTAGTCATAACGTGATATCGGGCAGTGTTACTGATAGTGATGAGACCCCTGTTGTTGAAGGTTTGCAACTGCTTGATTTGGGTGCATCAGACACTGCTGAAGAAGATTTGTGGAGCCCGGTTACTCTGCCCGCCACTGACGATATTCCAGTGCGCGGATTAAGCATCTGGTGGATACTGCTGATGGGTTTTGCCGGAGGTTTATTGGCATTGCTCACCCCATGCGTATGGCCTATGATACCGATGACGATAAGTTTCTTCCTGCATAAGAATCGCGAATCGAATGGTCGTCGCGACGCCCTGCTCTACGGGTTGTCAATTGTGATTATATATGTCGTTCTTGGTCTGCTGATTACGTTGCTATTCGGAGCCTCTGCGCTTAATAATCTCGCCACCAACGCTTTCTTCAACCTGCTATTTTTTGCCTTGCTGATCGTGTTTGCCTTGTCGTTTTTCGGTGCCTTTGAACTTGTGTTGCCATCATCATGGGTCAATAGCATTGACAGCCGTGCCAATAATGCCGCAGGTTTTGTCTCAATCCTATTCATGGCATTCACGTTGGTTCTTGTGTCGTTCAGCTGTACGGGTCCCATCATCGGTACTCTGCTCGTTGAGGCCGCCACTGATGGTGGACTATTGGCTCCCGCCATGGGAATGTTAGGTTTCTCGCTGGCACTATCCTTACCTTTTAGCCTCTGCGCATTATTTCCTAACATAGCCGGTTCGCTACCCAAGTCGGGGCAATGGATGCAACAGCTCAAGGTTTGCTTAGGTTTCCTTGAATTGGCTTTTGCCCTGAAATTCTTCTCCGTGGCCGACTTAGCGTATGGTTGGGGACTGCTCTCACGCCCCATGTTCCTAAGTCTGTGGTTTGCCATATTCTTGCTCATGGGGCTTTACCTACTACGCGTTATCCGCCTCAAGAGCGACGGCGATGGTGGCGAGCGTCCCGGCACCACAGGTCTCATGCTCGGTTTGCTATCCATCGCTTTTGCCATATACCTTATACCAGGGCTCTGGGGGGCACCGGTAAATGCCGTGAGCGCATTCGCACCACCTATGACAGAACAGGACTTCGCACCCGGAAAGACTACGGCGCAACACTACAACGATTATGACATCGCCGCACAGCAAGCCGCACAGCAGGGAAAAAAGTTACTCATAGACTTCTCGGGATACGGATGCGTCAACTGCCGAGAGATGGAAAGTAAAGTGCTTAATAACGCACAAGTCAAGAAAATCATCAACGACAACTTTGTCTTCGTCACCCTTATGGTCGATGACCGTCAAGCTCTTGCAGAACCTATGACGGTAATGGACAACGGCAAGGAGCTGACTCTGGAAACACAAGGCGATAAATGGAGCTATCTGCAACGACACCGCTTCGGAGCCAATGCACAGCCTTTCTACGTCATACAAGACCCCAAGGGAAATCCGACATCTAAGCCTATGGCTTTCACCACCGACGTGCAAAAATTCATTGAATGGTTGACGGAGTGAACAAATCAAAAAACTCCGCACATTGTAATGGTAAAGACATTGACAGAATTCTCAATAACTTAATATCAATATGCGCAAAATCATTCTACCGCTATTATTTATCGCTTTAACAGCATGTAACATGAAGGAGCAAGAAACCCTCGTTGCCGACCGCAACGACATCACTGTCGCTGACCATCGCATGAGTGCCGAAGTGCTATGGGCCCTCAGCAATATGAACGGTGCCTCATTATCGCCCGACAAGAGCAAAATCTTATATGGCGTGAGCTATGCCAACGTCAAGGCTAACAAGAGTAACCGCGAGTTATTCATTATCAACATCGATGGCACCGACAATCGCCGTCTAACAACCACCAATGCCTCGGAACAGGCAGCATCATGGCTGCCCGACGGCAAAAGCATAGCATTCATCAGCAGCGAGAGCGGCACACCTCAAGTGTACGTAATGGATATTGACAAAGGTAATAAGCGCCAAATAACCGACGTGGCGGACGGCATTGAGGACTTCATGTTCTCACCCGATGGTAAATATCTGCTATTTATCTCCACAGTGCAAAACGGTCCTACTACCAAAGATATCTACCCCGACCTCGACAAGTCGGAGGGACGCATTATTACCGACCTCATGTACCGCCATTGGGATGAATGGGTTGACCGCATACCTCACCCCTTTCTTGCCAGTTATGACGGCACAAAAATAGGCACCCCGCAAGACCTGCTTGAAGGTACTCTATTCGAAAGCCCCATGCGACCTTGGGGAGGTATTGAACAACTCGCATTCGCACCTGACAGCAAAAAGATAGCATATACTTGCCGCAAAAAGACCGGCAAAGAGTATTCGCTATCAACCGACTCGGACATATACCTCTACGACATAGAAAGTGGAGCCACCACCAACCTGTGCAAACTGAACCCCGACGACCCTAATGAAGGCTACGACATCAACCCATTATTCTCGCCCGACGGCAAATATATAGCATGGCAATCTATGGAGCGTGATGGCTATGAATCCGATAAAAACAGACTATATGTCATGAACCTCGTGAGCAAGGAAAAACATGACTTATTCGCCGATTTCGACCAAAGCGTTGAACACATGGTATGGAACAACAGCAGCGACGGGCTATACTTTACATCGACGCAACACGGCACATGCCAAGCCTATGAACTCACCAATATCGCTAACCCTAAGATACGCAAAATCACCGAAGGAGTCCACGACTACGCATGGATAGACCAGATAGGAGACACACATCTCGTAGGACTGCGCCATAGTATGTCAGCGCCAAACGATCTCTACGTAATAAACATCAATAACGGTGAGCAACGCCAAATTACTTTTGAAAACAAGCATATCCTTGACCAACTGCATCTGGGTAAGGTTGAAGAGCGTTGGCTGACAACCACTAACGGCGAACAGATGCAATGCTGGGTTATCTTCCCACCCGATTTTGACCCTAACAAAAAATATCCGGCACTCCTCTACTGCCAAGGTGGACCTCAAAGTCCCGTAAGCCAGTTCTGGAGCACACGTTGGAACTTCCAGATTATGGCTGCCAACGACTATATCATCATAGCTCCCAATAGACATGGTCTTTATGGCTATGGTCAACAATGGCTCGAACAGATATCCAAAGACTATGGCGGGCAGAATATGCGCGACTACTTCACTGCCGTCGATGAGATGCGCAAGGAACCCTACGTCGCTGCCGACCACATAGGAGCAGTAGGTGCGAGCTACGGC
>DGSV01000052.1 GCA_002394025.1 Bacteroidales bacterium UBA4353 | reverse complement strand
CTAACCGATAGACGAAGGGACCGTCCCAACATCTAAATCATGTCCTGATTTGAGTTGCGACTGCAAAGGTACGACTATTTTTTTAACTGACAAAACATTTCCACTTTTTTTTTCGCATTTTTTTTCTTTTTCCGACTATTAAGGATTTTTTCACTACCTTTGCGCAAATACACATTATATTATGGAAGTACGCATAGAGCCGAGTTGGAAACTGTTGCTGGCAGACGAATTTGAGAAACCTTACTTCAGTTTGCTAGCTGATTATGTTCGTCGCGAATACTCGCAGGGCACTTGTTATCCGCCCGCCAAGCTGATATTTAACGCCTTTGACCTGTGTCCACTCGACCGCGTCAAGGTTGTCATTGTTGGTCAAGACCCCTATCATGAGCCTCGTCAGGCCGAGGGGCTCAGTTTTTCCGTCCCCGATGGTGTTGATATTCCGCCGTCGCTGCGCAATATCATCTCTGAGATAGACAGCGAATACGGCACCCATAACCTCTCGGGCGGCAGTTTACGTAGCTGGGCGCGCCAAGGGGTGCTGCTGCTCAACAGCATACTCACCGTCAGGGCTCATCAGGCGGGCAGCCATCAAGGTGTCGGATGGGAGACATTCACCGACAGGGTTATCAGTGAACTGAACAAGCACCGAAAGAATATCGTCTATATGCTTTGGGGCAGTTATGCCCAACACAAAGGGGCATTGGTTGACATTCATGATAACCTAATACTGAAGTCAGCGCACCCATCGCCACTATCGGCATACAGAGGATTTATCGGAAACGGTCATTTCCGCAAAGCAAACGAATACCTCATAGCACACGGCATAGAACCCATAGTTTGGTAAAAAAACATCTTCGTACACAACTACCCGTAATATGAATGTTTTGTAGATAAGGAAAAATGTTATATCTTTGCGGTGTGATACTCGAAAGGGCGCGATAACTTCAAGCCGTAGGTCACATAGCCGTGAACAATCACGGCTTTATTTTTTCCATTCATGAAAAACTACATTTTGATTATGCTGACAGCATTAGCGGTGATGGCTTGCATCACAAAGCAGGCTAAACTCGAAGACGAGTGTATTTACGGAACTTCCGAAACCCAATTTGCGTTCTGGTCTCCGGTGGCGGAACAGATGTAACTGCGTATCTATGAGAGCGTGGAAAAGGGTAAGTTCATAGCATTGACGGAATCGGGAACTAAGACTGCTGACGGACTTGCATCGGGAATCGAGCACCTAAAGGAATTGGGAATCACCCATGTGCAGATTCTCCCTATGTTCGACTATGGGAGCATCGACGAGCGCCCCTTCGTCCTGCTCCCCATGCGTGAGATTTTAACCCATGTGTTTTTTTTGCAACGGTCATAATTTGCCTTTGTAAAAAATAATTCCTATCTTTGCCGTGTAAAGGTTAAGTTTGCATTGACAAATGCAAAATTTACGCTATAAAATCGCAATACTAACAATCACAAATATTATTACTATGAAAAAGAAATTCTTGTTATCGGTTCTTGCAATACTTTTAGCAGGATTGTTTGGCGGATGTGACACTAAAAATGATGAAGACCTTAGTCAAGCCTATGGTCATGTTGGGCTTTTTATTCATTATAAAACAGAATATGGCGATTTTTTGGATGATGCTTACTTTTATGGTTATAGTGAAGGTTTGGAGCCCGTTGATACTTATTTCCAATTCTATTTTACCTCAGGTCTTACCTCAGGTGCAGTGACTGTTTGGGCTCAAGGAGAACAACCCGTCCAAGGTACGTGGACTATAGATGATTTCGGAGCTGGAACTATGTCCAACCACGAAGATATTCATCATATTACTTCTTGGGAGGTTACTTTAGATGTTGGTGACGTTAATAATACCTTTTTTAAGAAACCGTGTGCAGGGGAATTCGACGTTATGTTTACAGCTTTGGAAGTAATCGCAAGAGACAAAAATAACAAACCATTCTATATTAAACTAAAAAGAGTAGAGAAAGCAGTATGGTAAATACTAAGGGTATTTCTAATTACTGCTTTTAGTCGATTGGGAGATTTTTTTCGAGCAGACTTTTGATTTGAACGAGCGCTCTTTGCTCTTTGTTCTGATATTAGATGCCGACAAAGCACCCAAAAACTCTTAACAATTTAACATTTGCAACAATGAAGAGAAATTTACTTATTGCGGTTATCATTATACTGTGCGTGATAAGCGCTTACGGCAAGACATACAAAGTTACGGCATCACGTCTTAATGTCCGCAACGCTCCTAATACCTCTGGAACGGTGCTGGGCTCTTTGGCACAATCAGCGGAAATTGATGTTATTAAAATAACCGATGGATGGGCTGAATTTAACTTCAAAGGCCATAAAGCCTACGTTTCTGCCAAATACTTAACCCCGGTAGCGGCAACCGCATCACAGTCAAAAAGCAGTAAATCTGCTGCGTCAACCGCTTCCTCTTCGTCAAGCAGTAAGGCGACAGTTGAAAAAGCAAGCGGCAAAAAAGAAAAAAATAAAAGTCTCCCCGCTAACTTCAAAGACCCGGTTGTGGCAGGCTTCCATGCCTCAATAGGTTTCCTTGCAACAGCGCGCACCACGAGGTTGTATGACGACAACGCAAATAAATGGCGCAATTTGAGGATAGGCAGACACCTGCCGATATACGGATTTTCTGCCGGTGTCGGGCTGGAATACAACGGCAGGGTCTATCAAGGCACAAACACACTAATCATGGTTGGCGGACGTTCGGGCTTGTACTATGATTGGAGTGGCACTCTCAAAAACACGCCTTCTGAAATAGATGTAAGCGGAGAACCCTTTGAATATTTCCGTTTTTCACAGCACTCTATCACCATGCCACTTCAGCCGCAACTTGCATTTGAATGGCGCACAGGCGGAGGAAAACGAATCGGACTTGGCGTGTTCACTGGCCCCATCTTTGAATTCGTTGTTGCAAGAAACGATGTGTATTATTTTGCTGGCGACGTAACCGCCCTTTACAATTCCGTCAGTGGCAAGAGCCGTTTCTTGAAAGGCGGTGACGGGCAAGACACACCTGAACGTGTCGAAAAACCAAGCCGCTCGGGCGTTCTCAACATGATGTGGGGCACCGGCACATTCGTCCAGTTTGGTAAATTCCGCATCACGGCATCAACCGATTGGGGTATGTACTACAAATATGTGCGCGGAGGAACATTTGAAGGCACGAAGATAGACCCTGTCAAAGCACGCATGAACCGTAACATGACTTTCGGCTTCCAGTTTGTATTTTAATCAATACTTAAAAACCCAATTGGTCGGTCATTAGACCAATTGGGGTTAAATTGGTATTTATATTGATTGGCGTTTTTTGCCATTTTGATTTGTGCTGAAAAAGGTTATTATAATCGCCAAAACTAAATGTACCAAAATAAAAAAAAGTAAATGTACCAAAATTATTTTCTCAATAGACTTCATTTATAATACAGAATAGCGGTTACTTGATGAGTAGCCGCTATTCTTCTTTTAATAGTCATATAAAATTAATGGATACTTATTCTAACATAAAAAAAACGCTTCAAGAAATATGCCACAAAAACACCGAAACATTTCACATCGCAAGGGTGCTCAACGTAGCAGGAGAAAAATGCGACGTGATGATTAACGGCACCCTCAAAATAGAAGGAGTCAGGCAATTAGCAAGCCACAGCGCAACTTTTTAGGCGAAACTCTTGCGTATTCGGATATTTTTTCGGAAATTTACGAAACAATTTAATAAATTAAGGATAATAGGCATAACAAAGTAAGAAACATGTTAGTATATAAATTTGGCGGTGCTTCCGTTAAAGATTCTGACGGCATTCGGAATTTGGGTTCTATAGTTTCCGGCTGTGCGGAGTTGTTGTGTGTTGTGGTGTCTGCTATGGGCAAGACGACTAATGCCCTTGAATTTGTTGTTGACGAGGTGTTGGATAATCGTCTGACAAATGCTCTGGACAAGCTCGAAGAACTTGTCATCAGTTGTCACCGGCTTGCTATCAGCGAGCTCAACCTTCCGGCGGAAACATTGGACTCTGAATTTGAAGCCTTGCGCACTGCTGTGACAGAAGCCGACAGGAGCAGGGGGGATGGTTACGACAAAATCTACGATGGCATAGTAAGTTATGGCGAAATACTGTCTTCGAGCCTTGTGTGCGCTTATCTTGACTCCATTGGCGTTGATGCCGAATGGATTGATATGCGCCGCATGCTTGTCACTGACAGTAACTACCGTGAGGCCAATGTTGTACTCCGCGAGAGTGAGCGGCGTTTGCGCACCGGCATTGACGGCAGGCACAGGGTTTATATTCTTCAGGGTTTTATAGGAGCCAATAGCGAAGGGCATGCCACGACATTAGGTCGTGAGGGGTCGGACTATAGCGCGGCTTTGGTGGGTAATATGCTCAATGCCGATAGCGTGACGATATGGAAAGACGTCAAGGGAATTCTCAATGCTGACCCTCGCGTTTTTCATGACGCTACACTGATTAAAGAACTGACGTATTACGATGCTGTAGAGTTGGCATACGGAGGCGCACAGGTTATTCATCCTAAAACAATCAGGCCTCTTGAAAACAAAAGCATCCCTCTCTATGTCCGTCCCTATGAACAGCCATCATTCTCCGGAAGCAAAATATGCGCCGAATCAACGGCAGGAATAGATATTCCTGTGATTATCGTTCGCCACAACGTAGTGCTGATAAGCATTGGCACGTTAGATTTTTCCTTTGTCATGGAGGGTGGCATGCAGGGTATTTTCGCCATTCTTGAGCGCTATAGGCTCAAGGTTTCAATGATAGAGTGTTCGGCGGTACGAGTGTCTGTCGTTGTTGACAACAATCGTAACCTTAATGATGCCATTGAGGCTTTGCGTGCCAATTATCGTGTGAGCTATAATGATGGTCTGACATTGCTCACTATCCGCCAGACCAATGACGAGACCGAACGGCGTATAGGAGCTTTTCGCGATACGCTGATGGTACAGAGAACACGTAAAACGGTAAAAATTCTATTCAAATGATACGTCGCTCGCTACTTATCATCATTCTTACCGGCCTAACGCTGGTGTGTCCCGCTCAGGTACGCCGTGAGATGCGTGCTGCATGGATAGCCACGGTAAAGAACATCGACTGGCCCAGCGAACCGGGGTTGTCGGATTTTGAGTCACGCCGCGAGATAGTCATGTTGCTGGATAGTTTGCGTGCTCTGCGCTTCAATGCCGTAGTGGTGCAAGTCCGTCCTACCGCCGATGCTTTGTACTATAGTTTACTGGAGCCTACAAGTCGTTGGCTGACAGGCGTTGAGGGCATCATGCCATCTTACGACCCCTTGACATTCATCGTTGAGGAAGCTCATAGGCGCTGTCTTGAAGTTCACGCATGGCTCAACCCCTTCCGAGCATCGATGACCGGCGATGCCGACTTCGCGCAAAGCCATATCTACCACAGTCATCCCGAGTGGTTCGTGAAATATGCCGACAAGTACTATTTCAACCCCACATTGCCCCAGACGCGGTCATGGCTATGCTCTGTGGTGAGCGATATAGTGCGTCGCTATGACATTGACGCAATCCACATGGATGACTATTTCTATCCCTACCCCGTTGGTAAAAAGCCGTTTCCTGATTCCGATGGTTATGCCCGCTATGCTTTTCAGGGTCAGAGCCTTGGCGACTTCCGCCGCGAATGTGTCACACAAACGATTGCCGATGTGCGTAGCGCGATAAAGAGTATCAAACCCTATGTGCAGTTTGGTATCAGTCCATTCGGAATATGGCGCAACAAGACTTCGGACCCGCGTGGCAGTGACACACATGGTCTTGAGAACTACGATGCCCTGTATGCCGACATACTGCTGTGGTGCAGGCTGGGACTGATAGATTACGTAACACCTCAACTCTATTGGGAGATTGGTCACCGGCTGGCGGACTATGGTGTGCTGAGTCGTTGGTGGCATTCCAATATCGACACGACACGCGTCAATCTCTATACAGGCCTTTTCGCTTCACAGCTCTGCAACCCCAAGGCCAATGCTCCTTGGCGCAGTGGTAACGAGCTCTGCCGCCAGATGCGCTACTCCAATGACAGGTCTCTAACGCAAGGTTATATGCTCTACAGTCTGCGTCCTATGCTTCAGAACCCGCAAGGGTTGCTTGACAGTCTTCGCAGCAACTACTTCAGCGAGATAGCCATTCCCCCCGTAAGCATTCATACTCACAACGGTACAGCCCCCGAAAAGCCCCACTATGTAACCTGCGAGAAAGGTCTGCTGACATGGTATAGCACCCCATCCACCGACCCCTCTAACCAAGTGGCATACTACATCATCTATAGGGGCGAGCGACCGATAGGCATCACGCGCGACAACTACTATTGGCTGCAGGGCGATACGACGGAATTGTCGGTAAGCGCCGTAAATCGCATAAAAATTGAAAGTGAAAGGGTTAGACCATGACGCTTGACAGCCTTCACATACTCAACTACAAGAATATCACCCAGACCGACCTTGTGCTTGACAGCAAGGTCAACTGCTTCATAGGGCTCAACGGCATGGGGAAAACGAACCTCCTTGACACCATTTATTACTTGTCGTTCTGCAAAAGCCATACTAACGTTATTGATAGTGAGAACATAAGACACGGCAGCGATTTTTTTCTGCTGCAAGGTTGCTATACCCGCCTGGGGCAGCAGGAAAACATTGTGTGTTCCATCAAGCGTCGCCAGAAAAAGCATTTCTCGCGTAACAAGCGTGAATACCAGAAACTCTCAGACCACATAGGATTCATTCCCCTTGTGCTCATATCACCCGCTGACACGGAACTAATCCATGGAGGCAGTGAGTTCCGCCGCAAATTCGCTGACGGCATTATTTCACAGGTTGACAAGGAATATCTTGATCACCTGCTCAAATATGGCAACGCTTTGCGTCAGCGCAATGCCATGCTCAAGATGGATAGCATGCCCTCCGGGGCATTGTTCGACACTTGGGAAGAACAGATGGTGGTTCATGCCATTTACATACACCGCCGACGCGAGGAATTCATCAAGGAATTTACTCCTTATTTCTCAGAATACTATAGTCTTATCAGCGGAGGCGGTGAGACGGTATCTTTGAGCTACGAATCGCAGTTGGCGGAGCGCGACCTGGCACAGATGCTCAGCAGTACCCGCGAGCGCGACCACATGATAGGTTATACAACTCATGGCGTTCACAAAGACGACTTAATGATGAACCTTGGCGATTATCCCATACGCCGGGTAGGCTCGCAGGGACAATGCAAAAGCTACGTGATAGCGCTCAAATTCGCTCAATACCAATATCTGCGACGGGCACTAAGTATCAACCCCATAATACTGCTTGATGACCTTTTTGACAAACTCGATGCACATCGCATGGGGCAGATACTATCAATAGTATGCACCCCCGACTTCGGACAAATCTTCATCACTGACACCGACCGTAGCCACCTCGATACCATGCTCGACACCATGGGACTTCATGCCAAGGTATTCAATATCAGTAATGGCGATGTCGTATGCTGATATGCGAAAAAAAAATCGTAACTTTGCAATAATATATGCCTACAATATGAAACGTATCAATACATCGCTGATTATCGCCGCATTACTATCTTTTTGCGGTATCACTCATGGTCAAAATCTGCTTCGCACTTACCAAGAATATATATCCCGCTACTCGTCCATAGCCGTGGCGCAACGCAAAGCCCACGGCATACCCGCCAGCATCACCTTGGCGCAGGGAATACTGGAATCGGCGGCGGGCACCAGCGCTTTGGCAGCCGAGTCGAACAATCACTTCGGCATCAAATGCCATAATGATTGGAATGGTCGTCGCGTCTATTCCGATGACGATGCCAAAGGGGAATGTTTTCGCGCCTATGACCAGGTGAGCGAGTCCTACGAAGACCATGCTCAATTTCTGCTTGGCAAAAGTCGCTACGCATCATTATTCACGCTGCCCGTGACAGACTACAAGGCTTGGGCGCACGGACTGAAAAAAGCCGGCTATGCCACAGACCCCAACTACCCCAACAAACTCATAAAAATCATTGAGGACTACCAGCTCTATATCTATGATATGGACAATGTCGCGTCAAACAACATAGCGGTGACACCGGTGTCCACGGCGAGCACTCACGCCAGCGCTAATAACAAGTCCGGCGCCATCAGGAGCGGTAGCAACGGCAGTAGCAAGAAAACCATTGCCGTAAACGAGAAGCACAAAGTATATCGCAACAATTGGGCTCGTTGCGTGGTTGCGCGCAGTGGCGACAGTTATGCCTCCATAGCCTTGGAAACCGGCGTACTGCTCAAAAATCTCTACAAATTCAACGACCTCGAAGCTGACCGTGCTTTGGCGGAGGGTGATGTGGTATATATCAGTCGTAAACGCAACGTGAACAACGAACGCACGTCGCACATTGTGCGCGTGGGCGAAAGCGCATGGGACATCGCTCAACGATATGGCATAAAAGTCAACTCGCTCTACCAAATGAACGGCATGGAAGAATCGCGTGGTGTAGAGGTCGGACAACGCCTGAAACTCAAGAGATAGCACCAGAGATGAAACGCAATGAGCTGAAGAGCATAGGAGAATTACTACCACTTGTGCTGCGCGAAAATGGTTTGGCAGAGGGGTTAAGCTACGTTGAGGCACGTAAGGCTTGGGATAACATAATCCCCGATGCGATACGCGGTTACATACGCCATGTGAGCATCGCCAACCATTGCCTGACAGCACACGTAACTTCCGCGGCACTGAGGCATGAACTATTCCTCAACCGCAAGAAACTCATCGCCGACATCAATGCCAAGACAATGCCGGGTACCATAACAGAGATAAAACTATTGAGTTAATGGACAACTTAGAGATAGAGCGCAAATATCTTGTCCGTGGCACTGCCTACCGTGCTTTAGCCACCTCGTGGAGCGACATCCTTCAAGGCTACCTTACCTATGACCCAAAACGTTCCGTTAGGGTGCGTATCAAAGGCGAGCAGGGTTTTATAACCATCAAGTCGGACTCTGAAGCGCAAGGACTGATACGCCATGAATACGAATTCCCCATCAGCGTGAGCGACGCGCGACACCTGCTCACACTATGCCTGCCGGATATTGTAAGCAAACGGCGCTACTACGTGCCATGCGGAGAAGCGACAATAGAAGTTGATGAGTTTCAGGGCGCCAATGCCGGTCTGGTAATGGCTGAGATAGAACTGCCCACGGCAACAACACAAATCCGGCTACCGGATTTCATAGGCGAGGAAGTCACCGGCGACGAGAGATACTTCAACCTGCAACTGGCTCAACACCCGTTTACAACGTGGAATAACAAACAATAAAAATACCGTAATAACCATCATTTAATAACCATAAAAGAAAATAATATGCCACAACGTTTTTTATTATTTCTATTGTCATTAATATTATTTGCTTCCTGCTCTCGCGGCAAAGCGGTCGTCACCGGTTCCAGCACCCAAGCGGTCGTTATCGATGAGCGCTATGCACCAGGCGATAGTACCATGCTCGATTTCATCAAACCATTCACCACTGACATGGAGCAGCAGATGGGTGAAGTGATCGGCTACTGTCCCGAATATATGTCTAAGGACCTTCCTGAAAGTTCATTGACCAATTGGGCATCTGACATAATGATGCGTGCCGGCGAGGAATATCTCGGCATACCTATGGACATTGCCGTAATGAACATAGGTGGTTTAAGATGCGACATACCACAGGGAGACGTCACAGTGGGCACCATATTCCGACTCATGCCATTTGACAATACACTTGTCATAGTGAAACTCAAGGGAGATAAGGTTCTGGAACTCTGCGAGCAGATAGCCGCACAGGGTGGTCAGGGAATAGCCGGTTTGACGATGAAAATCAAAGACAATAAAGCTCTTGACATCAAAATCAAGGGAGAGCCTGTTGACACGGCAAAGACATATTTAGTATCCACTTCCGACTTTTTGGCGGAAGGCAACGATTATCTGTTTGCCTTGGCTGATGGCGAAGTGGATAATAGCTCATGGCCACTACGCGACATCATGCTCGGCATAGTACAAAAGGACACAATCATGCAAGCCCAACTTGACGGCAGAATACAAATTATCGACTAACCCGCCCTTGAATGCGCTATTCGTTCATCATACCCGTCTATAACCGTC
>DGSV01000043.1 GCA_002394025.1 Bacteroidales bacterium UBA4353 | reverse complement strand
ATTTCAAGATGTCGCAAACAACGTTCAATAAACGTCTTATTATAACTTTAGGTCGAGTGCCATTATTAACGGCTTCTCGATGCTGCAAAGTTACGTTTTTTTTTGAATGAATGAATTATATTCTCAATAATTTCTTTTGAGACTGCAAAAAAAAAGCGCCGGAGACAGGGTGTGCCTCCGGCGTAGCATTGTGCTATTGGTGTATGTTATTTGATTTTTTGGGCTCCATAGCCTTGTTTGGCTCCGAAGAGTTTGTAGGCGTATGAGAGTTTATAGCGGTTTCCGTACATTGAAGGACGTATTGTTTCACTTCCTTGCATATTCAGTCCGTGAGCCTGACGGTATTGGTTGGCAGCGCTATTGGCGTCGAAGCTTTGGCTGGTAACGATTTTCAGTGTGGCAAAGCCTTCGAGATAGTCGGGATCAAGGGCTTTCACGAACGGGTCGTCATTTTTCATTTCAAAGTTGCCTTCGTATTTGGGTAGTACGCTTTCGTCAACGTCTTCGAATTCGGCAACACGTACGTTGGTCCATTTGCCACCTCCCTTAGAGGGCAGTTGCAGGTCTGCGGCGTTCATGAAGAATGCGTTGTCATAAACATTTGTTACGCGTTCTTTTTCAATGGGAGCGTCGGGTCCTGAAAGAGCATGTGTACGCGCGAGAGCCGCATAGTTGTTGCAGGCGAAGATGTTATGGTGAACATCAGCGTTGACGCCTACCATAAATTCGTATCCGTAGCCCATATCAACTTGCTCTTTGTCGCGGCACCATGCGAAAGCAACGGTGTTGTGGTGGAAGTTGACGTGTGATGCTTTGTAGGTTTTCTTGTTCCAACCGTCGATACGGACATTGCCATAGCGGTTACAGATAATCACGTTGTTGTAGATTTCTATCTCACCGCGACGCGTATTGATTTGTATTGCGAAGTATGTTCCGTTAGCGAACAGGCAGTTACGTATCACCACATTACCTGCGATAGCGGCATCGGAGTGTATGAGTTGGTGATGCACCTGAGGAGGTGTGGCGTCTTCCATACGTCCTGTCTCAAAGTTTTTGTTGGGGCAGCCGGTTCTGGGGTCGCTGGGGTCGCAGTTCTTATAGAAGGTTTGCAGACCCATATTTAGTGTAAAGCCGTCAATTATCAGCGTTCCGAGGATTTTATTGGACTGTACGTCATCAAGTCCACTGATGTTGATATAGGCTTTGCTGCCGTTGGTTCCGAGTTGTTCTTGTGTGGGTTCGATTTTGGTGATGTACTTGAGCGGGTCGCGGTCCGTGAACTCAAGGTTCCATCCGCCTTCGAGTGTCACCCATTTATTAACTTCGATGTATCCGGCGTTGTTAGTTCCGAGATAGTTGCCTTCTGCGATGCGGATTATGTCACCGTTTTCAGCGTTTTCAATGGCTTTTTGCAGGTTCTTGTAGGCTGTTGCAGGGCTGTCACCTGTTGCGCCTCGACCTGCACCGTTGGGGCTTACGTAGATTACTTTGCCTTTGTTTTCACTGATTTCGCCACCGTTGCTGCTTGATGCCGAAGAGCCTTTGGCAGATGCGGTGTTCGATGATGAACTGCTACCTTTGCTCTGCTGGGTTTGAACAGCATTCTTGGTGGTAACAGCAGCGTTCTTGGTAGTGTTGACAATGCCGTTGAGTTTACCAAATTGGGCAAACATCACGCTTGCTGACAATACCAGACATGCGGTTAAGAAGAGTTTTTTCATAGTCAAAAAATGTTTTTAAGAGTGAAACAGATTATTTACTTATTTAATTATTTAATTATTTAATTATTGAGTTTACTATAAAAAGTCATTTCGGTCAAAATGTGCATTTGATAATCAACAAGTTATAAGCCTTAAAATGTCCAATTTGGTATTTTTTCAAGGAGGCTCATTATTTAATTATTTAATTATTTAATTATTTAATTATTTACTTATTTAATTATTGAGTTTACTATAAAAAGTCATTTCGGTTAAAATGTGCATTTGATAATAAACAAGTTATAAGCCTTAAAATGTCCAATTTGGTGTTTTTTCAAGGAGGCTCATTATTTACTTATTTAATTATTTAATTATTTAATTATTAATTATTGAGTTTACTATAAAAAGTCATTTCGGTCAAAATGTGCATTTGATAATCAACAAGTTATAAGCCTTAAAATGCCCAATTTGGTATTTTTCAAGGAGGCTCATTATTTACTTATTTAACTTATTATGACATTACCAATGCCCATAGTCTGATGCAAAGATAATAATTTCTTTTTATCTTTGGCACATTTCATGCCAAAAGTTTTTTTAGTATCTGAAGCTACTGCCTCCCACAAATTCTCTCAACATGGATGTTGGTGGTATGTCGCGTTCGGGTATTGACACGAAGTAGCTCAGGAATTTGAGCAGTCTGTGCGCTTCGGAGTATTCGTCGCAGTATTTGGGGACTTCGGCAAGTATGGGTTCCGCGTGTTTTTTGAGCACCGCCAGTTCGAATAACAGCGCTGAATTGAACATCACGTCGGCATTTTCTTCGTATGGGAAAATCCACTTTTCTTCGCCTCGGCGCACCGAAGCCACGCGTGCTATGGTTTCTTGGGCAGAATAGTTGCGGTAGCGGTAGTCACGGATTATGCGTCTAATCAGGCGCGTGTCGGCCGTTGGTATGAAGTTATGGTTGTCAAGGGTGATGGTTGTGATGGCAGACACGTAGATTTTGAATAGTGCCTGCTCGGGCAGGTTACGCCATACCACGGGATTGAGGGCATGGATTCCTTCAATAATCAGGATGGCATTTTGCGGCAAACTGATTTTATTGCCTCGGTATTCACGCCGTCCTGTTTCGAAGTTATATGTCGGCAGTTCTACTTCCTTGCCTTCGAGCAATGCCGCGAGTTGCTCTTGGAATAGCGCATGGTCTATGGCGTCGATGTGTTCAAAGTCGTAATCACCATTTTCGTCTTTGGGGTTATCAACGCGATTGACGAAATAGTTATCCATGGACAGCGTGATGGGTGTTAGGTGATTGACCATCAGCTGTATTGACAGTCGCTTTGAGAATGTTGTCTTGCCTGATGACGATGGTCCTGATATGAGTACAAAACGCGGTATGCCTGTCGGGCGATTAGATATCATATCGGCTATATAGGCTATCTTTTTCTCCTGCAGGGCTTCTGACACCTGAATGATATTTTTTGTCTGCTGGTCTTTTTTCGATACTATATTATTAAACCCACCGACGTTGTTGAGCTGCATGAGTTTGTTCCATGACAGAAATTCATCGTATATGCCGAACATCTTGGGCTGGTCGATTTTTTCGGCGAGTTTGTTTGGGTCGTGAATGTCCGGC
This sequence comes from Bacteroidales bacterium UBA4353, assembly GCA_002394025.1. Lineage (GTDB taxonomy): Bacteria > Bacteroidota > Bacteroidia > Bacteroidales > Paludibacteraceae > UBA3747. Next base: position 5,951 of record DGSV01000043.1, on the reverse strand, counting down.
ACTCTGAGCAGCATGCCGTTGGCGTATGGTTCGAGGTCGAAGAGGTATATATATGCTGTAGAGGGCATTAGAACGCCATTATAGTAATCTATGAACTCTCCCATCTGGAAGTATCGGCAGTAGGGTTCTCCGAGTGTGTCGAACAATGTTGTCTTGCGGTCGTTATTACGTCCTGCGAATAGTTTTTTGACGTATGTCGTTTGTTTTTCCTTGCATAGTATCTGTTCGTCAGCAGCAATGATTTCCTGCATACGATTTTTCAGTTTCTGAATCATCTCATGTGGTATGGGTTGCTCCATGCCCTCTATCGTGCAGTAAAGCCCTCTGCTTATCGGGTGTTCTATGCTCAGGTCGCACCCTTCAAGTTCGCTCACGGCTTTGGCAAGTACCATACACAGCGTTCGCACGTAGCAGCGGTGTCCCGACTGACTGCTGCAGTCAAGGAACTCCACGTCTTTGGGTCTGTAAAGCAGGAAGTTAAGGTCTTGCGATTTGTAGTTGACGCGTGCCGTAACGAGTTGGTATGGTAGTTTGATATCAAGGCGTCGCGCCAATTCGAGCAACGATGTTCCTACCGGGACTTTTTCGTACGTACCGGTATTCTTGCAAAAGATTGTTAATAGTTTTGCCATAACTCAAAGTTATTGTTGAAGATGATCTATTAGCGATGATATTGATGTTAACCTCTATAATTTCCTGTAGCTTGTAGCGCCTCTTCGACGTTGATGACATAGTCTCCCAGTTTCTCACATTCGCTGATGATGTCCATATATGTCACTGATATCTGGTACTCATAGAGTTTTGTGCTGACGTTTTGTGAGTTTTCGGTCTTGAGTTCCGTACGCAGATTATCGATTTCGTGCTCTATGTTCATCGCGACGTCAAAGTCGTTTTGCGCCAGATAGTTGAGCGACACTACTTTAACCATTTGTTCAAGCGCCTGGTCGGCGAGTGCGAACATGGCTTCGAGGTTGGTGTCGATATATCCTTCGTAGTTCTGCTTGGTCTCGTGTTTATGACGTATTGTGCGCGACATATTGTAGCAGGCATCACCTACGCTCTCGAGCTCTGAAACGATACGCAACATAGCGTGCAGTTCTTGTTTTGAGTGGTCGGAGAGACGTCCGTCGGCAACCTTATTGAGATATTCGGCTATCTCTATTTCCATGCGGTCGCAGATGCCTTCATATTTCTCTATGCGGCTGAAGATACGTACAAAGTCGGTGTTACTATCAGCGGCATAAAGTTCCTTGACCATACCAAACATTCGTTGTGTGCGTTCGGCAAAGGATTCTATCTCTTGCCATGCCTGCAGGATTGACAGCTCGGAAGTGCTCAACAAGCCTTTGGAGATAAATTTCAAACGGTATTCTTCCTCATTATCTTTGTTAGGAATTATCCAGCATACGAGTTTTTCAATAGGTTTGACAAACCATATCAGCACAAGCGCATTGAGCACGTTAAATGCCGTGTGGAACATTGATAGTTGGAACATATTTTCCGTCATGCCCAACATATCTGTCACACACCATTGTACAGCTCTGATAAAAGGATGGAAAATGGGCAGCACCAGAACCACTCCTACAAAGTTGAACAGGAAGTGTACCAGCGCTGCTCTGCGCGCCGAGGTATTGCCGCTCAATGCCGCGATATTGGCTGTGAGCGTAGTTCCGAGGTTAAGTCCCATAACCAGTGCCGCCGCCAAATCAAAACTAAAGCCGGGAATGTTCATGTCATAGAGCATCAGGGTGATAGCCATCGCCACAACTGATGACTGCAACAGCATAGTAATCACGGCACCTATAAGCAAAAAGAGCATTATGCACCAGAAGTTGCCACTCGACACATGAGCCAGTAACGCGGCAAGGGCCGTGTCAACATGCAATGCTACAGAGCTGTCTTGCAGAAAACTCAGGCCCATGAAGAGGAATGCAAAACCCAAAAAGAATTCGCCCAGTGACTTGTAGCGCGAATTGCCGAAATACAAAAACGGCATCCCGATTGCCATGAGAGGCAAAGCGAATGCCGCTATATTGATATTGAAACCGATTGCTGATATGAGCCATGCCGATGCCGTAGTGCCTATGTTGGCTCCCATGATGACCCCTATGGACTGCACAAGGGTCATCAGACCCGCATTGACAAAACTCACCACCATCACCGTCGTGGCCATCGAGGACTGGATGAGTACCGTAATCACAATTCCCGTCACCACCCCCACGATACGATTGCGAGTCATGCCACCTAAAATTTGGCGCAGTCGCTCACCCGCAAATTTCTGCAGCCCCTCACTCATGAGTTTCATTCCATACAGGAATAGACCAAGAGAACCTACGAGCGAAAGAATGTGTGTCAGAGTATTCATAGGTGGAGAAAGAAAATGTGCGACAAAAAAATGTGCGAGAAATAATGTGCGACAAATATACAACAAAATTTTGACATACACAACAGGGTGTGTCAAAATATACCCATCACATCATAGGCACGCCAACACGGCAAGCACCAGCGTAGAGAACATGAGTACCGGCATTTGTTTGTCGAGTGCCGGGCCCTGATTGTCAAAGACATACTTGATATGCCATGCCCACAGGGGTGCCACAAGCAGTACCCAGTAATGTCCCAAACTGATGAATGACACTATGGAGCAGACAAGCAGGCAAGCGTGATAAACTTTGGCTTGATGCTTGCCCAAGCGGGCGGCAAGGGTTATCTTGCCGTGTGCCACGTCATTATCCATGTCACGGATGTTATTGAGATTTATTACACCAACTATTGGCATACCTATCGCGAAAGCCGCTTCAAAAATTTCCAGGGTCAATAGCTTGGTTTGCAAATAATACGCCCCCACCCCACTGAGCAGTCCGAAAAAGAGCATAACAGCCAAATCGCCAAAACCGTGGTAGCCATAGGCATGACGTCCCATGGTATATGTCATGGCTCCACAGATAGCTGCCGCTCCGAGAATGATGAAAACAAGGCTTTGCCAGCACAGCAAGGTACCGAAGGAAAGCCATACAAGGCATGTCCCGAATATTACGCACAAGGCTATGAAGATATATATGCACATCATCATTTCCTTGAGAGTTATCGCACCACTCTGCAAACCATACGCCACTCGTGCCTGCTGCTCATCATCTGTGCCATGCTGTGCATCACCGACTTCGTTGCATAGGTTGGCGAGTATCTGCAACGACAGGGTTGTCAGTATCGCAAGGGCGAATACAAGCCAATCAATATTGGGATATGCATAGCCGGTACCCATAATAATCCCTGCCATTGACAGAGGCAAAGTGCGGAGTCTGAAAGTCTGAATGTACTTTAGCATGTTTTATTGTTTTAGTGCGTAATATGCTGTGGCGATTCCCAATGTCATGCGTTTTTGGCAAGTCGCAGCGAATCCTGCTTCACGGAGTTCTGCCATGAATTCTTCGCCTTGCGGAAAACGCTGCACACTATCATAGAAATAATTATACGCTCCCTGATTACCAGTCATCAGGCGCCCGACGATGGGCATTATGCGTTTGAAATAGAAGTTATAAAGCTGCTTAACAGGGAAATAACTCGGTTTGGAAAACTCAAGAATCATCAGTTGCCCACCCTGTTTCATTACTCTACACATCTCTTTCAGACCTTCTTTTCGCCTTTCAAAATTCCTTACTCCGAACGCCGCGGTAACGATGTCAAAGGTTTCATCGACATACGGCAACCGTGCGCAATCGGCGATTTCGAGGTTTATCCGCTCCTCAAGGTCCGCTTTGACAACTTTGTCGCGCCCATTGCGAAGCATACCTTCTGATATGTCAACACCGACGACATGCCCCACACCTTGGCGAACGAGTTCTATCGACAAGTCCGCCGTGCCGCACGCCACGTCAAGGGCTGTAACATTATCACCATGTATAACAAGTTGCCTGAGAGCCTTACGACGCCATAGACGGTCGATATTTAATGACGACAAATGATTAAACCTGTCGTAATTATCAGCAATACTATCAAAAAGACCGGCTATTGACAAGGAACTACGCTTTTTGGATTTTGACGTTGAGCGTGAAGTCATCGAAGTCAAGCTCTGCGGGCTCGTCAATACTATCGGCAAGAACGATGTCAGCAGCAAGAACTTGCGAGGCTATGTAGTCGCGGAAATGTTCTACGGCAGCGTTGATTTCTTCGTGACGCTGCAGTGTGAGCAGTATGCGGTCTGTGATTTCCAGTCCGGAACTTTTGCGCAAATTCTGCACGCGGTTAACGATTTCGCGCGCTATGCCTTCTTGCTGCAGTTCTGGTGTAACCTCGATGTCGAGGGCTATGGTTATGTTTCCTTCCGATGCCACGAGCCACCCGGGCATATCTTCGGTAGTAATCTCAACATCCTGACTCTCCAGCACCACATCGCCGTCGGGCAGCGAGAGGGTATATGAACCGGTCTTCTCTATTTGTGATATCTGCTCTTGAGTGAAGGCATTAACGGCTGCCGCGATTTCTTTCATCTGCTTGCCATAGCGCTTGCCGAGGGTCTTGAAGACGGGTTTGATGCGTTTGACGAGTTGTATGGCATTATCGTCGTTACCGACTACCTGCAATTCTTTGATATTGACTTCCGACTTGATGATGTTAGCTACGTGCAGCAGTTGTTGTTTCATGACCTCATCCACTGCCGGTATCACGGCTTTGCTTAGCGGCATGCGCACTTTTTTGTCGGCCTTGCGTCTGAGAGCCAGTATCAGGCTGCTGCTCTGCTGCGCCATACGCATTGATTGCTCAAGGTTATGATCTATGAGAGTTGGGTCAGATTTCGGGAACAGGCTCAAGTGAACGCTGTCATTGGTGCCGCATACATCGCGATATAGTTGATCGGCAAAGAATGGGGCTATGGGTGCCATGAGCTGGGCTACCGTTTTGAGGCATAGCATAAGAGTTTGGTATGCCGCCAATTTGTCTTGCGACATCTCACCACCCCAGAAGCGTTTGCGGTTCAGACGAACATACCAGTTGCTGAGATATTCATCCACAAACTGGCTTATGGCTCTGCCTGCGCGCGTCGGCTCATAGGTTGCGAACTGGCGGTCCACTTCGGCTATCAGGCTGTTAAGTTCTGATATTATCCATCGGTCTATTTCAGGGCGCTGTTCAACAGGCACAAGAGGTTCGCTACCCATAAAGCCGTCAACATTGGCGTAGAGGGCGAAGAAGGAATAGGTGTTGTAGAGCGTTCCGAAGAATTTACGGCTGACTTCTTTGACGCCTTCGGGGTCAAATTTGAGGTTGTCCCATGGCGAAGCGTTAGTCATCATATACCAGCGCAAGGGGTCGGAGCCGTTCTCTTCTATCGTTCCGAATGGGTCTATGGCATTACCAAGGCGCTTAGACATCTTCTGACCATTCTTGTCGAGCACCAAGCCATTGGATATCACGTTGCGGAAAGCCACATGACCTTCTATCATCGTATGTATGGCATGCAGGGTGAAGAACCAACCGCGCGTCTGGTCAACACCCTCGGAGATGAAGTCTGCCGTATAGCAACCTTCCTTACCTCCTGTTTCAAAAGGATAGTGAACCTGAGCATAGGGCATGGCACCTGAGTCGAACCACACATCTATCAAATCCGTCTCACGACGCATGGGTTTACCGCTCGGCGAGCATAAAATGATATGATCAACATAGGGTCTGTGCAAGTCTATGTTTTTCGGGTCATAGTTTTCTTTGCTGTAATCTCCTACTTTGAAATTCTTCCATGGGTTGGCAGCCATGAAGCCTGCCTTAACAGATTTCTCTATCTGCTCCATGAGTTCCGCTACCGAGCCTATGCATAATTCTTCCTTGCCATCCTCGGTGCGCCAGATAGGCAGCGGTGTTCCCCAGTATCGCGAACGCGAGAGATTCCAGTCATTGAGGTTCTCAAGCCATTTTCCAAAACGCCCCGAACCTGTTGACTCAGGCTGCCAGTTGATGGT
>DGSV01000007.1 GCA_002394025.1 Bacteroidales bacterium UBA4353 | reverse complement strand
ACCTGCCCTGAAAGACCTCACGGACGCCATCCATGCCGAGGGTGCGAAAGTGAGCATACAACTCGGCCATTGCGGCAATATGACACATTTCTACACCTGCGGCTACCAGATACCGGTAGGAGCGTCATCGGGCTTCAATCTCTATTCACCAACAATAGTGCGCGGACTTAAGAAAGAGGAAATCAAAGAAATAGTGAAACATTTCGGTGAGGCTGTGGATTTTTGCCGCGAATGCGGTTTCGACTGCGTAGAAATTCATGCCGGTCACGGCTACCTCATATCACAATTCATATCGCCCTATACCAATCATCGCAAAGACGAATATGGTGGCTCGCTGCAAAACCGTATGCGCTTCATGAACGAGGTTCTCGATGAGGTCATGAAGCATGCCGGCAACGATATGGCGGTTGTTGTCAAGACCAATATGTTTGACGGTTTCAAGTCGGGTATGCAGGTCGAAGACTGTATCACCGTTGCCAAGGAAATCCAGAAACACGGCGTCCATGGCATGGTACTCACAGCAGGATTCGTGAGCAAGGCTCCCATGACGGTGCTCGGAGGCGCAATGCCCCTCAAGACCATGGCGCACTATATGAACCCGTGGAAGTTCTGGTGGCTGAAGATAGGTCTCGCGCTCGTGGGCAGGATACTGGTGCCCACAGTACCATATAAGGAACTTTACTTCCTTGACACGGCAAAACGTTTCCGCGAGGCGCTGCCCGACGCCAATTTTATCTATGTTGGCGGTGTGCAAAGCCGAGAAAACTGCGAGACAGTGCTCAATGCCGGTTTCCCGCTGCTACAGATGGCGCACGTGCTTATTCAGGACCCGGCATTCGTACAACACATGCACGAAGCGGAAATGCAGAGCGAGGAACAAGGGCGTGCTTACCGCTCACGCTGCAAACGCTCCAACTACTGCGTGGCGCGTATGTACACTCTGGAAATGAAATGCCACGAGTGTGTACAGAATATGCCTGAAAATCTGCAAAAGGAAATCGACAAAGCCGAAGCCGAAAACAGCAAACTCAACGGCTGGCAGTAATTTTATATATTGCTATCGTCAGCAAATCAGGAAGTAACAAGAAACACTATTTTAACCCAAAATCATCGAAACCATTATCGAATAATCACAAATGGCTGCTCGTGTGGGCAGCCATTTGTGATTTCTATTGTTTATGATGTGCCATCTGCCACGAATTGTATATGTTGTGCCAAATACTATAGAACCCTCCGGCCAGAGAAGTGAGCGGGTCAAAAAAAGAATATGCTACCCAAATGATGAATATGGTATTTTTTTGTCCCAAGGCCTGCCCTGCCGTGAGTGCCGTTACCGATGTTTGCTCATCATCAAAATGTCTCGTAGAAGCATATCGATGCCCCATGATTTTGCCAAGCATAAACTGCAGCAGACAGCACACAAAGGACACTGCGGCTATCAGCAGGGCTATGTGCATTCCATGCTCACTACGCACCAAACTCCTCGTACTCACGGCGATAGCCAACGACAGCGATACGCACCACAGGTAGAAAGCCAGATTGCGGGGCCGGAGCAGCATGGCATGAATACGGGGCATGGCATAGCGCACAAACCATGCGAGAAACAAAGGCAGTACAAGCATGGGAAGCACACGACTCAGTATCATCCACGACATGGTAAGAAAAGAGTACTGCTCCGTGGCGGCACGCACAACAGGGGCTATAAGAGGTATCACAACGGCATTGGCGATATTGATAAGCATAGTGTAAGTCACTATCGAAGGCACGTTACCCCCGAGGCGATCGGTAACCACAGCGGCTGCCGTCGCAGTAGGACATATCAGACATAGCATGGCGCTCTGTACCAGCACACTTACAGACGGCGACACGAAGGGCATACACCACAGCGCAACTCCCAACAAGATAAACACACCACTCTGGAATAGCAGCAACCAAAGATGCCAACGAGTGAAATGCAGGTCATGGGGATTAACCTTACAAAAACTCAAAAAGAGCATCATAAACAACAAGATAGGCTGCACATAAGCCACAACATCGGCGGCATAGGGACGCACAGGGTCAAAAACAGAACTATGAGCGTAGCAAAAATATGCCGAAGCACCGACTATGATAGCCACGGCAAGTATCCAATCCTTGAGAAATCGTAACATAGCGCAAAATTACGAAAAATTTACGTAACTTTGTCACGCAATAAGCATAGCGTAACATATCATACATCATGGAAGCATTGACAGACAACAAAGTTTTGCGCACTTCTCACCTCGTCAAACGCTACGGCAAACGCACCGTGGTCAACGACGTGAGCATAGAACTCCATCAGGGCGAGATAGTAGGCTTGCTCGGACCCAACGGCGCCGGCAAGACCACATCGTTCTACATGACCACAGGGCTGGTAACCCCAAATGAGGGCAATATATTTCTCGACGGTGATGACATCACCGACTACCCCATGTACCGCCGCGCGCAACTGGGAATAGGATACCTGCCGCAGGAAGCCTCGGTATTCCGCAAGATGACAGTAGAAGACAACATACGCGCCGTGCTGGAGATGACAAACTTCACAAAAGAATACCAGAAACAGAAACTCGAGGAACTCATCGGAGAATTCAACCTCAACCACGTGCGTAAAAACCTCGGTGACCGACTCTCGGGAGGAGAACGACGACGCACAGAAATAGCACGATGCCTTGCCATAGAACCCCGTTTCATCATGCTCGACGAACCTTTCGCAGGAGTGGACCCCATAGCCGTACAGGAAATACAAGACGTGGTATGGAAACTCAAAGACAAAAACATTGGCATACTCATCACCGACCATAACGTTGACGAAACACTACAAATTACTGACCGAGCTTACCTGCTCTTCGAGGGAAAGATACTCTTCCATGGTACTCCCGAAGAACTGGCGGCAAACCCAGTGGTACGAAAAAACTACCTCGGACGTGACTTCGAGCTGAAGAAAAAGACTAAAGTAACTGAATAAAGCTAATAGTTAGATGGGCTAGATGAGCTAGATTTGCTAGAATTACTAGATGAGCTAGATTAACTAGATTAGCTAGATTAACTAGAATTACTAGATTTGCTAGAAAAAAAACTCCGTAGGAAATGACTCGCCATAGTCTCTACATATTAGGTTCCGGAGCCGCAAAACCTTCACTGACGCGCTATCCCAGCAGCCAATTGCTTGACATGCGTAACCGTCAGTTTCTGATAGACTGCGGTGAGGGGTGTCAGATACGCATACGTCAGATGCACCTCAGTATCAGCCGTATGAATCATATCTTCATCAGTCACCTGCATGGCGACCATTGTTTCGGACTAATGGGACTCATCAGCACCCTTGGCATGGACGGGCGCACACAACAACTGCATATACATGCCCACGAAGCCCTAAACCGCCTTATGACACCATGGCTCAAATTCTATTGCAACGAATTGCCTTTCAAGGTCGTCTTTGAGCCTGTACCTGCCAACGAGGTTGCCGTGGTCTATGATGACGACGCGGTGCGTGTCACAGCCTTTCCGCTGCAACACCGCATAGCGGCTTCCGGCTTCCGCTTCGACGAGAAACCGGGAATGAGACACCTGCTGCGAGACGTTTGCGACGCCAAAGAAATACCTATCGCAGCATTCAACCGCATCAAACAAGGCGAGGACTACACACTGCCCGACGGCACCGTGCTACCCAATAATATGCTCACCACAAACCCTACAACCACACGATCCTACGCCTATTGCACCGACACACGATATACCGAAAGCATAATACCGCATATCGAAGGCGTGGACTTGATGTTCCATGACAGCACATACGACGACGCCAACCTGCTGCGCGCCGATAAATACTTCCACTCCACAGCCTCACAGGCGGCAGACATAGCCGCCAAAGCACATGCCAAACGACTGATACTCGGGCACTTCTCGAACCGCATCACAGACTTCGAAGCACTACTGGCACAAGCAAGGAGCATATTCCCTAACACTGACATTGCGGCAGACATGACAAAAGTTGCCTTTTAGCATTTTTAATATTTTTACTGCGAAAATCTTACATTTTTAAGAAAAATAGCCTAAAAATGTAAGAAATCAAATAATTTTTCGTACCTTTGCAGCCAAATTGCGTTTTTTCACAAAAAAAATAGTTGTTAAGGTATGAAGAGACTTTTTACCACTTTACTCATCACACTCTCTCTGACGTGCCTGATTCGTGCGCAGGTCACCAATGTTCCTTACCACTGCGATTTCGAGAACGCTTCGGACATCGCTGATTGGGAACTCGCCACCGCCTATGGTATCGACATGAGCTATATGGTTGGCGAGGCCACGGCATCGCACGGCACACACAGTTTGTACGTCAGCCCTATCAATGGTCCCGGACACGGCAATGCTGTATTCATCCGCGAAAACTCGGGATATATCATTTCCGCCATAAAGCGCTTCCAACTGCCGGCAGGTGACTACGACATCTCCTTCGACTACAACATCAAGGGTGGTGTCGGCGACTCGCTATTCGTGCTCTGGTTGCCGGAGAATAGGTTGCCACTACTCCATGCGCAAGCCAATAACATGATAGCCGCGAACTCGATATATCGTAATGCGAACTACGTCAAAGGCATATATACCAAGGCTTTCGACTGGAGCAATGACCAGAAGATACTGACAATCACCAACTCCCAAGCGAGTCAAAACATGTGCCTGATGTTCGCCTTTGTCAGCGCAAGCGGCAACGCCCCGGTACAAAACCCGGGAGCTTGCATAGATAACATTGACATCGTGCGAAAAGGCAACGTGGGTGATTGCTATATGAAGCCCATGAACCTCATGCAAGAGAACACGCAACAAGGTAACTGCCGATTCTCGTGGACCGGTTATGCCGACAGCTATGAGCTCGAATACTTCAAGATGACGGAGCCAAACAACGTCACCCATGTTAATAATATCACCAATAGTTATTATGATGTTCCGCAAATCACTCTCACAGAGGGCGTATATGCTTTCCGCGTACGCGCCACATGCGAGAACGACACATCACTTTGGGTTACGCGCCAGAATATGCTCGTATATGACGCATCAGGACACTGCATCGACTACCTGAACCTCAGCGGTCCCGATGTGGTATGCCAATACGGTGATTTTGACAACCCTTACCGCAGCATAGGCGTCATAGACAATGGCTCAACAAGCATCCTAAGTCGCCATACCATACATTTCAAGGAAAACGAATTCGACCCCAACACCGGCGGTGGACTACGTACCAAACCACAAGGCGCCATTGCTTCGGTACGCCTCGGAAACTGGGAAACAGGATCCGAAGCGGAAGCTATCACGTATCGCATAGAACGTGACGAAGACACCAGAGTTATCAAGATGAACTATGCCGTAGTGCTTCAAGACCCGTCTCATGACCCTTCACAGCAACCGCACTTCACACTGGAAATTCTTGACGCCGCAGGCAACCGCATAGACCCCAACTGCGGCGTGGCGGACTTCGCGGCCGACAGCCACATGCCCGGATGGCACACCTACAGCTCAGGATACGACCAAGTTACGTGGAAAGACTGGACTACCATAGCCCTGAACCTCACCGGCATGCCCGACGTGATTTACGTACGCCTCACAACACGCGACTGCTCGCAGAGTGGTCACTACGGATATGCCTACTTCACACTTGACTGCACCGACGGAAAGATGAAAGGAGACCAATCATGCGGAGTGATACCCGACAAATTCGAAGTAGATGAAGGTTTCTCATATCGCTGGTACAAAAAATCGGAAGGCATGACACATGCCATACCCGCCACGGACCCGCGACTGTCAATGGGTGGCAGAGTGTTCACACCGGCAGTGAGCGACACGGCAGTGTACTGCGTGGACATGATGCAAACCAATAACAGCAACTGCTACTACACCCTCGAATCAAGCCGCAAAGCCGTACTCCCCGAAGCCGACGTGAAAGCCTATTGGGAGCCCGTAAACTGCCAAAACAAAGTGCGACTGGTCAACACTAGCCGTATGATAGAATACTACAACGACGCTGACGGCAACCTCGTACGCGACACCTTGCCGACATTCAACGGACTGACACTATGGACCATACACCGCGCCGACGGAATAGTTATGCGAAGCGAAGACCTCGAAGAGATGATACTGGATGTGCCCGAAGAAGGAGAGAGAATTAGTGTGCACATGTACACCCGCATGATTGATGCCGACTGCTCCGACGAACTGGACACGACATTCGTCATCGGACCTATCGGACCAACATCGGCAACAACCGTGAAATATATGTGCGACGGCGATGCAGGATTCGACTTCAACGGTCAGCACTATGACCAAACAGGTACCTACACCACAGTACTCAAGACTTGGGCCGGCTGCGACAGCACACTGACATTCGACCTCACGGTAATAGAGACAGAAACAATACCCTCTGACACCATGGTCTGCGACAAAGACGTGCGCCTGCCATGGACATGGTTCGGACAGGAGATAGACCCCACTAAAGAGGACTCTATCTACGAACACCATGTGGAAGTATCATTCGGAGGCTGCGACACACTGGTATATACCAACCACGTACGCATACTCAGTTCTCTGGTCATGACCCTCGACTATGAGCGTATGGACTACTGCCAACAAGGCCTCGCAGCCATCAACATCCCCTACACAGTTCAAAAAGGCGTGGCTACGGCATATCATCTGATGTTTGACAAAGCGTCGCTCGATGCCGGATTCCATAACGTTGACGGCGATGTGGAAGACGAGGCGGAAGTTTCCATACCACTTGACGTTGACGTACTGCCGGGTACCTATTCGGCACGCATCAAATTCGACAATGCCGCCTGCGGTGACACAATTTTCAATATCGACTTCGACGTACCATACGCCGCCGATAGCGTTATCACACAACGCTGGGGCGATTTCCTGGCTCTGCGCCAACGCGCTGTCGATAAATACGGCGAATTCACAACAATACAGTGGTACCATAACGGAACGCCAATATCAGGGCAAAATGGAGCGCAACTCTACCTGCCCAATGCAGGAATACAACCGCAAATCGGAGACGCGTTCTCACTGGAACTGACGCGTAAGAAAGACGGCATTACCAAAACATCGTGCGAATTCACGCTCAAAGACTTCGCCGGCTACGACCTTGTCAGCGTTTCACCAACAGTAGTTATCAACGGTGAAGCCTTCATCACCGGAGCTGCGGCAGAGCCCATGCAGGTGCGCATTATCAACCAGATGGGAAGCATAGTGAGCACACAAATAGCCGCGGGAGCCAATGCACGCATCAGCATTCCACAATCAGCCGGCATATACATGGTGGAAATTACACGCCATGACGGACAACGCATACTCAAGAAAATTATCGTAAAATGATTGTTAAGATGAGAAAAACGCTCTTTATCATACTCACCATGATAGCCACGACACTCGTGGCACAGCAGAAACCCACACACTACATAGGTCTGTCAGGCGAATTGGGTTATGCCAATATGCTCTACAAGCCCGCCGAAACAGGTGACGGCTTCAAAGTAAGAAACGCCGGAGGCTTCGGAGGAGGAGCAACATTCTTCTGGCAGATGAAGCAACGCGCATTCATCATGCGTTCAGGACTCGGATTTGACATGCTGTCATCGAAATCAAAATTCGACATAGCAACCGCCGAGGCATTTGTAGGACAGCATGCCGCAACAAATATGGCGTATCGCTATGCCACTGACAAATACAGCGTAAAACAACCTTGGGGTATGTTTTATGTACCAATACTCTTTGGTGCCGAATTTAATCAGTTCTTCTTCCTTGCCGGCGCAAAACTGGGAATGGGATTTCCCGTAGGCAAGTCAAAGACAGAAGCCGAAGGCAGCATCTACGCCGTTGACGACGACATCATAGGCGACATGCGCGACATGCCCAACAACGGACTTGGCAACTTTGCACTGAACAGTGCAGGGAAACTTAAATACAAACCCTTCAATGCCACACTATCAGCGGAATTCGGCATAAATCTTGACAAATGGCTCATGCCTAAACCGCAACCGCGAAAGGGAGGACAAGCCAAAACACGTAAGAAAACATTTCGCGAACTGCTGCATTACAGAGCATCGATATTCGTGGACTACGGGCTCACCAACTCCTACAAAGAACCATCGGCATACAACGAAGCCTTCTACCATGCCGACGCCAACAAATCTTTGATGAACAGCGACTTGGCTTCAGTAAACAATGCCCTTACGGTCAATGGTGACGCATTCCAAAACAGTAGCAAATCGAAGCTCAACAACCTCATGGTAGGCGTCAAATTCGCTATCATGTATGAGTTCGAGAAACCACAACCACCCGCGAAGCCGCAACCCAAACCAAAGCCCAAACCAAAGCCCAAACCCAAACCACAACCTAAACCTGTTCCTATGCTGGCAGGTATCATCTACGATATCGATACTAACGAACCAGTACCCGCCAACGTTCAGGTACAAGACCAAGCGGGAACCAAAGTGCTCTTCGAGGGCGACGTGGACGAAGCCGGAGAATTCACCACAAAAATCAAACCAGGCACATACAAGATTGTGGCATCACTTCTCGGCTATCAACCCTACGAACAAGATATGACATTCGAGAAAGACCAGCTACAGATCGGCTTGAAGAAGATACCGGAAGTTCGTATCGTACTCGACAACCTCTTCTTCGCAACCAACGAGACCACAATTCTGCCCGAATCGGAACCGGCACTCAACACCTTGTATGAGTACCTGACCAAATATCCGGAACGCACCATACTCATCATCGGTCACACCGATAATGTCGGTAGTCTGCGTGCCAACCAAATTCTGTCAGAAGGACGTGCTAATAGCGTACGCCAGAGCATGATAGACCGCGGTATAGCACCGGAACGTATGCAGGCTGAAGGTCGAGGCGAACTGGAACCGCGAGTACCTAACGACAGCGACGAACACAGACAGATGAACCGCCGCGTAGAATTTATGGTAATATCCGACGGAGCCATTGACAAAGAAGAGTCAACAGCACCTGTAGAAGAAACTAAATAGCACACAAATAAGAGTTCACCGGCTTGACAGAAGCTAACGGCAGCTAACGTCAAGCCGGCACTCTTTTATAAAGCCAGTAACTAGAAAAGCTAGAATAACTAGAAAACTAGAATAACTAGAATAACTAGAAAAGCTAGGAAGCTACTAGCCGCTCCTCCCCTGTCGAAGAAAGGGGTGAAGAAAAATTTGCAATATTTCCGCAAATTTTTCGCTGAAAAGCACAGTGTGCTTTTCAGCGCTCGGCTGCGTAGCAGACGCTTTTAAGCGAAGCGCAAAAGAACACCTTAGTCAGGTGGCACGAAGTGCCGGAGGGGTAAGGAGGGGAAGAAATAATATAGAACAACTAGAAAATCTAGGAAATCTAGGAAATCTAGAAAATCTAGAATAACTAGAAAAGCTAGAACTGCTAGAACTGCTAGAAAATCTAAAAAAAAAACTATAAATCAATGTTTCTTGAGGCCAGCGACATAACTATCGGCTACGGCGACTATGCTGTCCAGCGCAATCTGACTTGCAACCTCTCTTCAGGCACTATGGTATGCCTACTCGGCACCAATGGCAGCGGAAAGACGACTCTGTTGCGTACACTGGCAGGCATGCTGCCGACCTTGGCGGGCAACATAACCATCAACGGGCAGAGCCTCAGCGAGATGAGTTCAGCCACAAGAGCTAAGACACTATCAATAGTACTCACCGACAGACTCGAATTGCAGCACACCACGGTGCGACAACTCATCACCTTGGGCAGGATACCATATACGGCATGGCACGGCACCACGACAAACATTGACCGCGAAATCGTGGAACAAGTGATAGCACAAGTAGGTATAGAACACCTCGCCGACAAACTCAGCACGCAACTCTCTGACGGCGAACGTCAACGCGTGATGATAGCACGAGCTCTGGCACAGGATACACCCTTACTGCTACTTGATGAACCAACATCGTTCCTCGACCTGCCCAATAGAATTGAAATCATCACACTACTCAAAACACTGGCACACACAACAGGCAAAGCGATTATCATCAGTACACATGAACTGGATCTCGCGCTGCACACCGCCGACCAAATATGGCTCATGAAAAAGAACAGCGGAATAATAGCCGATACACCGCAAAAAATCATCGACAACAACTTACTCAACGACGCTTTTCCATCCAAATTATTCACTTTTGAACAACACAACGGCGAAATTTCACTGATATACAACATCAGCGATGTGGAATAATTGCCAATTTTTAGCATTTTAAAGAAAACACAGCCAAGAAAAGAGCATTGTCTAAAAGTTTTTTTTTAACTTTGTGGATACCTACATTTCTGATATCACATGAAACGTCTAGTATCTCTTACTTTGTTGTGCGCTCTAACGACATTATGCGCCGTAGCACAAGTTCGCTATAGTTTTCGTCATTTTTCCGTCAACGATGGTTTGTCGCAGAATACCGTTACCAGTATTATTCAAGACAGCGAAGGCTTCTTGTGGTTTGGCACATGGGACGGACTTAATAAGTTCGATGGCCATCACTTCACGCCATATAAAGCCCATCCCGGCGATGACAGCCAGATAGCCAGTAGCCGCGTTGACTTCATCTATCAAGACCGCAAAGGCTATATCTGGTTCCAGACTTATGACGGTCTCTTTCACCGTTTTGACCCCCGTAAGGAAAAATTTCTGAGCATACCGCAAGACATAGTATGCAAGCGCATACACTCTCTGGAACACCAATTCGTGGAAGCCGCTGACGGAGAACTATGGTTCATAACAGCATACGGAGTACTACACGTTGCCGGCAGCGAGAATGAAATAACTACTACACTATACATAGCCGGCGACAAACAACACCCCCTTGCCGGCGACAAACCCTACTGCATTGACGGTAATGCGCAACAAGGGGTATGGATAGGCACCAACAAAGGCATACAACATATCACCAATGACGGGAAGATGGAAACATTCCGCCCCGACACCGACGACTCCGACAATGATTTCCGCACACTATGCTTCTCCAATGACAACTTATGGTTCGGCACATCACATGGCGACCTGTGGCGACTCCACACCAGCACCATGCGCTTCGACAACATCACTCTACCAACCCAAAGCGAGATAACAGACATTGCCGTGATTGACGCCAACAGTCTTATCATCACCACCGCCAATGACGGATTTCTCGTACACACTCTCAAAAACAACTCCACAGACCACTACACCTCTGCCAACAACAGCGCCATCATATCCGACGAATTCTATGGTGTAACCCTTGACAGCCATGGCATGGCATGGCTCGAAAACAAACAGCCCGGCATACTGCGTTTCATACCCAAAGACGAGAACCTAAAGCACCTCACATTAGATGTGGACAACGTTCATAGCTACTCGGTGCAACGCAACCACATCCTCTATGAAGACCGCAACGGCAGACTATGGATTAATCTCATAGGCGGAGGATTTTGCTACTACGACCGCAAAGAAGACACCCTGCAATACTTCTTCAATGACCCCAACGACCCCAAACACCGCTATACCAATATCATTCATGCCGCATTCTCCGACCGCGAAGGAAACCTTTGGTTGAGCACCTACTACAAAGGCATAGACCTCATATCAACCATCGAAACACCCTTTGAACACCACTTCGTCAGCGAACAGAAAACACTGACAGCCAACGAAGTGAGAGCGGCTCACCAGACCAATGACGGCTACCTCATACTCAGCACCAAAGACGGAGCCACACGCTTCTACAACTCCAACTTCAGCTTCCTCGGGTACCTCGACAAGCAAGGAAACATCACAACATCACAGCAAAACGCCATCACAGACCTCATATACTGCATTTATGAGGACAAAAACAAACGTCTATGGCTCGGAAGTAAAGGAGGTGGCGTGATACTGCTCCACCCCAACTACAGCAGCAATGAAAAGCCCAAATACAAACTACAACGTATCAACAAGCATAACGGTCTGTCAAGCAACGATATCTATGACATCACCGGAAATAATAACGGCACAATATATGTCGGCTCCTACGGCGGTGGACTGAATATCATAAACATAAACAACGGGCGCTACGATATTCTCAACGCCTCAAAAGGACTTGACAACTACCCCATAGCTCTGTGCGACAAAGTACGTAGTCTGCTGCTCGACAACGATGGCGAACTGTGGATCGGAACCACCAACGGACTGCTGCAACTCGATACCAACGGACACTACTACCACTACCAGCGCACACCCAACGACAGCGCCAGCATCAGCAATAACGACATCCACTGCCTGTTGCAAGACCATAACGGAACGATATTTATCGGCACCTTCGGCGGCGGACTGTGTAAAGTACTACGCAAATCCACAGCAAAACAAAGAGCCCTCTTCAAACCCTACACCACAGCCAACGGGCTCGGTAACGACATCGTATTGGCTATGGTTGAAGACCGACAAGGAAATATATGGCTCTCATCGGAACAAAGTGTGGCACGGTTCGACCCCACGGAAGAGGCTTTCCAGAACTTCCAGCAACAAGACGACGACAACAATACTTTCAGTGAAAGCACAGGAATAGTAATCCGTATGGGCTATGACGCCGACGGCAATAAAGAAGAGCGGGCGATACTCTTCGGCACCAATAATGGCTACTATATCTTCCGACCCAACAGGCTCGCCAAACCTACAGAAGTGCCGTCAATAGTGTTCACCAAACTCTACGTCAACAACCAACTCGCCACTCCCAACAGCTACGAGACACCCCTTGAGCAGAGCATCACATACACCACAGACCTGCACCTCAACTACCATCAACGCAGTATTACCGTGGAATGGGTAGGCATAGACTACGAATCTCCCGAAGGCATTCTTTACGCCTATTACCTCGAAGGTTTCGACACCCACTGGAACTATACACAGCGCAACTTCACGGCAAGCTACACCAACCTGCAACCCCGCGACTATGTGCTGCACGTCAAATCTACCAACAACGACGGCATCTGGTGCGACAACGAAGTGATACTCAACATCCACGCACATCCGGCGCCATGGGCAACAGGATGGGCATATATCTTCTACATCATGCTCGTCATAGGAGCCCTGTACCTGATGTACTACATCTTCTCGCGCTTCAACCACCTGCGTAACGAAGTCGAAGTAGAGCAAAAAGTCATGGACATAAAACTGCGCTTCTTCACCAATATCAGCCATGAACTGCGCACACCGCTCAGCCTGATCAAAGGACCCGTGGACAACATCCTTACCAACGAAAAAATAACACCGGCAGTGCGCGAACAACTTGAGGTAGTAGAGACAAATACCAACCGTATGCTGCGCATGATAAACCAGATTCTTGACTTCCGTAAGATACAGGCGCAGAAAATGCGGCTCAAAGTGCAGAATACCAATATCGCGGAACTCGTCAGCAAAACCATCGAAAACTACAGCAAGGAAATCGAAGAACGCAAGATGGACTTCACATTCGAAGACCGCAGCAACGGCGTGATGACATGGGTTGACCGCGACAAGATAGACATCGTAGTCTTCAACCTGCTCTCCAACGCCTTTAAATTCACCCCCGACGGCAAGAAAATATCTGTAGTGGTAGAGCTGAAAAACAACTTCATCTATATCCGCGTCATTGACGAAGGCATAGGCATCAAACCCGCTCTTATGGACAAACTCTTCGAGCGCTACTCAACAGCCGAAGACGTATCGCTGAACAATGCCCGCGGCACAGGCATAGGCCTAAACCTCGTCAAGGACATCGTGGATATGCATAAAGGCTACGTGGAAGTGGAAAGCAAAGAGGGCAAAGGCTCCATGTTCAGCGTTCTGCTGCGCCTCGGACGTGACCACTTCAACCGCGGGGAAGTGGACTTCGTAATCGATGACCCATCGGCAAAAGACCAAGACGAGACAACATCAAATAATGCGCATCACGTCATTGACATACCCACAGGCAAAGAACTGCCAAAAATGGTCGTAGTGGAAGACAACACAGATATGTGCAAATTCATACAAAACAGTTTCCGCAACCAGTTCGAAGTCTTTACCGCCAATGACGGCGTAACGGGCGAAAAACTCATACGGGAGGTAATCCCCGACCTCGTAATTTCCGACCTGATGATGCCCAACGGCGACGGACTGACAATGCTGCGCAACATCAAGCAGGATACCGACACGTGCCACATTCCCATAATCGTACTCACCGCAAAACAGTACGACGAGAACCGCCTTGAGGCACTGCGCGCCGGAGCCGACGACTACATCACAAAACCCTTCTCGCCGGCTATCCTCGACGCACGTGTCACCAACATCATGCAGCAAAGACAACGCCTGCAGGAAAAATTCCGCCGCAACCTGCTCTCACTCACACCGGAACAGAAAAACGACGTATCGCCCGATGAGGCATTCCTCGCAAAACTCATGAGCGTGATGGAGAAAAACATGGATAACAACGAACTCACTGTGGACGAACTGGTATCGGAAATGGCACTGGGAAGAACGGTATTCTTCAATAAAATCAAGTCATTGACAGGTCTCTCGCCTGTTGAATTTATCCGAGAAATACGTATCAAACGCGCCGCGCAACTGCTTGAGGACGGAAAATACAACATCACGGAAATCACGTATATGGTAGGCATGAACGACAGCCGCTACTTCAGCAAATGCTTCAAAGCCGTATATGGCATGACACCATCAGAATACAAGAAGCACCAACAGCAAACAAAATAAAGCATATTAATTGCGGCAAATAATTGGAAATTTATATAAAAACATACTTGTAACAGTATCATTTATATTGAAAATTCAATATAAATGATATTTTGCTCTCATTTGTTTTTTTTGCTGTCCGGTAAAACTTATTTTCTCGCTATAAAATCAGGCTGAAGCCCTCTGTTGGGTTTCAGCCTTTTTTGTTACCTTTGTTT
>DGSV01000009.1 GCA_002394025.1 Bacteroidales bacterium UBA4353 | reverse complement strand
TTCGACCAGCTCATCTGGGAGCACAGCAAGACAGGCTCCTATTGGGTCCACGTCAGCTATAGAAGCGACGGCAAGAACAGGAAGCAGGTCATCGGCGACCTGCTGAAGACATAACAACCTTTTTCCGCCGTAAGGCGATAGGCGTTTTCTTCAATGGTTTTCAGATTAGTTATGTAGGTTGTTTGACGGGCACTCAGCGGAGTGCCTTTTTTGTTTACTATTTAATCTTCTAAAAACAAAATAAAGAATTTATTGTATTTTTTTACATGATTTATTTGCAACAAATAAATAAAACATGTATCTTTGCATCGTCAAATCATTAGTGCGGCAGGTAGATGTCGCCGTCATAGGTGGCATTTTTATTTTGCCGGCAAAGAGAAATACTCGTCCGTAACCGCGTGGAGTAGTGGAAACACCTCCAGGGCTTCGCACTAATGAGCCTGACAGCGCGTAGTACGGACATTTTATTTTATATGTCAAAACATTAGTGAAATGAAGAATTTTGGAAAGGTTCTGGACTACCAGAAGAAAACAAATGATGCAGTGAACGGAGTCATCGACCTGCTGTCTAACTCTTATTCGACAGGTATGTTGTATGAAACACTTGCGAATGCACAGGTAGAAATCATGTCGCTCATTCGCCTGTGTGACCGCTATGTTGAAGACGGGCAGAAGTGGGGCGAGGTTCTCAATCCCGAGGACATTGAATACATGCTTCTACAGGTGAACGACGTGTATAAGTTGCTGAAGCCTTTCGAGGAACTTGCAAGAGAAAACGGAGGTGGTCATGTGCTCAAGTGAAATATGGAAAGACGTGCAAGGATTTGAAGGTTGCTATCAAGTCAGTAATATGGGAAATGTGCGAAGTCTTGACCGATGGTGTCGTGGTGAACATCCATACCTTATTAAAGGAAAGATGCTAAAACCATCACTAAATAAAGGAACAGGCTATGTGCGCGTATCACTAAGCGACGGGCATAGAAATTACAAACACTACGAAGTGCAAAGGCTTGTTGCCTTGCACTTCGTTCCTGGCTACAAGGATGGATTGGTTGTCAATCACAAAAACGAGGTAAAGACTGACAATCGAGCTGAGAACCTTGAATGGTGTACCTATCAGTATAATCTGAACTACAGCGACGTGATAGCATGGAAGCGAAAGCCTGTCTATCAATATACAATGGACGGGGATTTTATAGCCAAGCATAAATGCTGTGCAGACGTTGAAAAAATGTTTGGTGCATATCAAGGTGCGATGGTTCATGTAATGTATGAAAGCAAAACGGGAATATGGAAAGGATACCGATGGAGTTTTCAAAAGAAGGCTAAAGAAGAATGGTTGAAAATATCCAGTCAATATCAATCTTCGAGGAAACCTGTTGCTCAACTATCAGAAGACGGAACTGAAATAGCACGGTTTGAAACATTGCATATAGCAGCAAAAACGATGGGGGTAACAGTATCAGCCATATCAAATTGTTGCAGGGGAAAAACGAAACATGCCGCAGGTTTCAAATGGAGATTCTTATAACAAATTAGTAAGGTAAACCCATAAGGCTAAAACGCCCGATATGTAGAAGTAAAAACTATATGTCGGGCGTTTTTTTATGTTTGGATTTGAATATGACGGTGATGTTGTGTTGCAGCAACAGCGAGTTCTGGAAGCTGCTCTATCAATTAATCCAAAGACACAAAAAGCACTTCAGAAACTAATCAACAAGGTTCTGAAGGATGCAAGATTAGATGTTGTGCGTGCATTGCGTAGCGGTTATAAAAATGGAGATCCAAGAGGCACGGCATACAATGTGCGTCGTATCGTCTACAAACAAATGCTTGGAGCAAACCTGAACATATTAAAACGAAGGAAAAAGGCCGCAAGCGTCCGCAATAATTATGAACCACATAGGACGCTTAAACCACATCAAAGAGGTGGTAATAGAGTGCCGCGTGGAGGAAGAACTGACCAGGTAATGCACTATGGACCGCTCGATAGATGGTGGATTGAATATATACTGGAACACGGCACAACCGAAAGAAGGGCTGGAACTAGAAATGGTAGATTGCATGGCAATAGAGGCGTGCTGGCTCCAAGGAACATGTTTGCTCCAGCAGCATCCATTGCGCTCGAAAGGGCTTCAGATAAACTCGCATTGCTGATAGATACTGAGTTGGAGAAAATGTTGAATAAAAAGAGATAAAACTGTATGGCAGATAGTTTGGTAAGGTTGCGCATTGATAGCAACGAATTCGATTCGAAGCTGAAAACGGCGAGCCAAAACTTGCAATTATACTTTGACAAAGTAAAGCAAGGAGCTGGCACATTTGAATACCTCGACGATGGTGTTTTGGAATGCGCAAGGGCTCTTGGGCAGTTGTCGACTAAATCAAATACAGCAAGGGGAAGCATTTCCGAGCTGACGAGTTCGTTTACGGAATGGTCGTTGCGGTACAAACAAATGACTGAGGCCGAGAAAAACACCCCTCTTGGAAGGGCAATTAAAAACTCACTCGACCAACTCAAGACCCGCATACAGGACACGAAGAACGACCTTGCCAGCATCAACCAAGAGCTGAGCGGGTCGAAGTTCGGTGAGTTCGGCGGACTTATTGACAGCGTTGGGAAAAAGATGGGCATCAATGCCAACCTTACCGAACTACTGACAAGCAAGACGGCCCTCATGACTGCCGGCATCGGTGCAGGCATCGCCATCGTGGAACAGGCCGCCGACGCATGGGCACGCTACAACCAGGAGCTTTCGCGCCAAGACCAGGTGACGACCGTCACTACTGGACTGAAAGGGCCGGCAGCCAACGCCATGACCGACGCGGCACGCTCCATCGCCGATGTCTATAATGTGGACTTCCGCGAGGTCATCAATGCTGCCAATACGCTCATGACCCAGTTCGGTCAGTCTGGCTCCCAAGCCATGCAGCTCATCCGCGACGGTATGCAAGGCATGATAATTGGCGACGGTCCGAAGTTGCTCAGCATGATCCAGCAATATGCACCATCGTTCCGCGATGCGGGTATCTCCGCCTCACAGCTCGTTGCCATCATTCATAATTCGGAAGGCGGTATCTTCACCGACCAGAACATGAA
>DGSV01000003.1 GCA_002394025.1 Bacteroidales bacterium UBA4353 | reverse complement strand
TACCAGATGAGCTAATACCCCATTTGCAATTGCAAAGGTATGCATAATTTTTCACATATCAAAACTTTTTATGCACTTTTTTGGTAATTAGAAAAAAAAATCATAACTTTGTAAGTTGTATAACAAGTAGAAAACCTTACAATCAACCACGATGGCATACAACTACCGAGATTTAGCATCACGACTTGAACGCCGCTTCGACAGACTGGAGACACGATACCTCACCCTGCAGGAGCAGAACGATAAGTTGCGCGAGGAAATACGCGAATTAAAAGCTAATCTGCACGAAGTTCAAGCCAAAAATCAAAAACTGGAACAGGATAACAAGAAACTGCAAGTAGCCAATGCGCTGACTAGCGCCGATCCTCAACAGCGGCAAAATGCCAAAATGACAATAGCACGACTCATCAAGGATATAGACCGCTGCATAGAATCGTTGCAATAGCACTTGCCACGCATGGCAACACAATAGTCAAACACGGACAATACTAATGGCTAACAAGGACAAAAATACTGATAACGAGCACATAAGCATGCAACTCCGTCTTGCGGATTTGTACACTGTGCGCCTCAATGGCGTTGACGCAGCAGAGCGAGGAATATTCCTAAAAGCCAATGACAGTATTAAGCAGACATACGATAGACTAAGCACTATACATCCTACCAAGTCAGTTGAAGAATTGTGGGTTCTCACAGCGTTTTACACAGCCGCGGAACTGCTGCGCGAAAGGCAACAGGAAAGCGCAAAACCTCTGGTGAGAAGCGTAGAGCAAATCGAAAAACGTATCGAAAAACTCATCGCCCCTAAAGAGGAAACATTAATCTTTAATTAAAATCCACGAACTTCAGGCAAGGACACGGCATCGATGTCCAACGTCTAACAACACAATTCACATGGAACAACTGACAACAATCATCATTGCCATAGTCAGCATGTTATTAGGAGCACTACTGTGCTACCTGATTAATAAATACGTGCGGCGGCAAACCCTCAAAGAAGCTAAAGCTGAAGCCGAATTCATCAAGAAAAATAAGATTCTTGAGGCCAAGGAGCACATACAATCGCTCCAGACAGAATACGACAAAAAAGTCCAGCAACACCAGCAGCAACAGCAGCAACGCGAGCAGAAACTCAACCAACGCCAGAACGAACTCAACCAGCGCCAGAGCGAACTGCAACGCCAACAGGCGGAACTTGCCGGCAGCAAGGAAAACCTCGAAAACCAACGACAAGTGCTCGAAACAAAAAGTCGTGAAGTGGAGCGTATGCGCTTCCAGGCGCAAGAACAGCTCGAAGCCATATCGGGCATGTCGGCAGAGCAGGCACGTAACCAGCTCGTAGAATCACTCAAAGACGAAGCGCGAACCGACGCCATGAGTTACATCAACGAAATCATGGAAGAGGCGAAAATGAATGCCAACAAAGAGGCTAAGAAAATCGTTATCAACACCATCCAGCGCATAGCCACGGAAGCAGCGATAGAAAACTCTGTCACCATATTCCACATCGACTCTGACGAAGTCAAGGGGCGCATCATAGGTCGCGAAGGACGTAACATCCGAGCCTTGGAAGCCGCAACAGGTGTCGAAATAGTTGTTGACGACACTCCGGAAGCCATAGTACTATCGGCTTTCGACCCCGTACGCCGCGAGATAGCACGACTGGCTCTGCACCAGCTCGTTACCGACGGACGCATACACCCTGCACGCATCGAAGAAGTGGTAGCCAAAGTACGCAAACAGGTCGAGGAAGAAATCATAGAGACAGGTAAACGCACTACCATAGACCTCGGCATTCACGGGTTGCATCCGGAATTGGTGCGACTGGTGGGTAAAATGAAATACCGCTCCTCATACGGTCAGAACTTGCTCCAGCACGCACGTGAAACGGCAAACCTCTGCGCTGCCATGGCTTCTGAACTGGGACTTAACCCCAAGAAAGCAAAACGCGCCGGACTGCTGCACGACATTGGTAAAGTGCCCGATGACGACCCAGAACTACCACACGCCATACTAGGCATGAACCTCGCAAAGAAGTATAATGAGAAACCCGAGATTTGCAACGCTATAGGAGCGCACCATGACGAGATAGAAATGGAAACTCTCATTGCGCCCATCGTGCAAGCCTGCGACGCAATATCAGGAGCAAGACCAGGTGCAAGACGCGAGATTGTGGAAGCGTATATCAAACGCCTTAACGACCTTGAAAACCTCGCGCTATCATATCCCGGAGTTATCAAAACATATGCCATACAGGCAGGTCGTGAACTGCGCGTGATAGTCGGAGCCGACAAGATGGATGACAAAGAAACGGAAGTACTCTCATACGACATCGCAAAGCGCATACAGGACGAGATGACATACCCCGGACAGGTCAAAATTACCGTCATACGCGAGACACGGGCAGTAAGCTACGCAAAATAAAACATGTTCTTCAAACGGGATATTTAACTGTTACAATCAGTATATTCACAAATCAGCAATCCCTGCAACCAGTTTGTTGCAGGGATTGCTGATTAATATTGATGTTAAAATAATATCAACATACATATCCCTACTATAGCGATGAGGAAAATCAGCACACCGGTCATGCCCCAAACACCGAGATGTGTTTCCAACATTGTCGTGAACCATTCCCAGTTGGCTAACAGCCAGATACAAGTTGCGGTAAAGATAATAACCGCTATGGCATACCCAAGCATCTTGCCTCTAAAACCCATCATTACCGCATAATATATCGTCAGCAAGACGCCAACAGCGAAGAGTATGAGCATACCTCTCCAGCCTTTGCATATCTGAAGCACCCATTCGTTGATAGCAGGAATAAAGAAATACAGCAGAACAGCCACGATGACAATGGCTGCCGGAATAATATAAGACAGGAGTTTATTCATAGAGTTTCACTACTATATTATGCGTTTGCCATGTAGTTTTGTGAGGTTAAGTTGTCGGAGTTGGGTCTTCGGGTCGTTGCCGCAGAAAGAGATAATCAATGCCGTTTTCTTTATACCATACCTCGCGCGTCTCAAAGCGCGTCTGCTCATCCACCCTGCGTTCCAACTCGTCTATCTGCCAATCGTAGCCGTCGTCAATCGCTGTGGTCAGCAACAAGCAGAAATGTTTGGCGTCGTGCAGCCTACCGGTGATCGTACAGCACCGATAGTTCGAATTCTTGCGAAACTGTTTGCATTCGTGCTCTACGTCGAACGAGTTATGGATATAGACTACCGCCTCGCCGCGCTTCAAGATTATTGCCATCGGTTCATAGCCGTGCGAGCTAAAGGTGTAGTCCTTTCCGCGGTATCTAAGTTTGAGCGTGTTGCCATCGAACCATAATTTGCGCATATCATCCTGCCACACCACTCGGTCATGCATCTGAATACCTGACTGATGATTCTGTGGTTGTTCCGTTTCATTCATCGGATTTTGGGACTTGGGCTGCTCATTATTTGACGACGGAGGCTCTGGCGAACTCTCCGACGTGTGCCCATTCTCTTTCTTGCGCTTACGGTAGTATAGCACAATCGCTATAATCACTATGAGCCAAAAAATCGTACTCATGGATTATTTTTTAGGGGCAAGTCGTTAAAAGGTTGGCGCACACCCATTCTTCGTCTATCCATCCTTTGACCGCCACAAAAGGATGTATCCATTCTTTTTCTTCTTCAGTCTGCGGTTCACCCCAACAATCATCGCTAGGGTTTGTTTTGACAAATAACCGCCGCGTTTCAGGGTCGGCGTCAAGAACGTCTAATGAACATTGGACTTTCAGACGACTACGTACTTTCTTGCCGTCCGAAGACTGATATAGATTGATGGTCTGGTTGCCATAGTTACGAGTACTGAAACTGACAGAATCTGTCTTGATAATCGGATAGCGCATGCCTGCAAAAGGATTCTTGTAGCGGGTGGAAGCGGGAACAGGTTCACTGTTTTCATCCTCTTCGTCAAGATATATTCCGTCCATTTCATCTAAGCACCAATAATTCAGCACAACCCACAATCCGTTATGTAGCGGATATAGATCGCCCTCAAACACATAGCCCATATAATTGAATATCAATCCAAAACCATTCTTCTCGTTGATATCGTCGGGCAGTATTGTTAGTTCGCCAATCGGTACTGTCCAATAATCTATCTTTCTTTTTACATCTTTGCTTTTTTTGCCATCATCTGCAACGATATAGTCGCTTCCCAATCCTTCATCGTTTTCGGCAGACCATTCAAAAAGGTGTTCCCAACTATCTGCTTTCGATTTTTCTCCAACCCATGAGCGGAAAGAAGTGAGGTTGCCGTCTTTGTCAAAATCATAGCGGTTTCGCCATGACCTATCATCCGCCATCCATTCGTTGGTGACGGACTTTGTGCCGACAGGAAGGTTCAGCAAATCAATATCTTTGTAGTATTTTATTTCACGCACATAAACCTGTGCGTTGGTGGATGTGTCCAGATTAGCCTCAACCTGTTCAAGCCAGTTGCCATAGCTATCATAGCGTACGCCTTTGTAGTGTTGCACATTCCCACTTGAAGTCCATTCGCCAAAACAGTAAGTACTATCGCCATACTCTACCATTGCCTGCTCCATGAGATTTTCTTCAAGACTTTGTTTAGGGAAAAGTTCAAGTGTTATGTCAGCAAACTCATCTACTGTGTTATAATCAACGTTGTAGGTTTCCTCGAAAATCATTTTCCCTTCCTCGGTATAAGCATACCGATAATGAGCTACAAGCCCAAAAACGCAACCTCCATGGTCAGAAAATGGCTGATTGTATTCGATATACTCTATAAGACGCCCGTGCTTGTCAAAGCGGCAGATTTTTTTTCCGTAATGAGAATAATCGTATTCTGTCATTTCGGCAACAGGTCCGCACAGACCCAACCATGCCAAATGATTTTCAGGCACTGAATCCCGTGGAATAGATATAGGCTCCGATTCAGCCCATACTGAAAAAGTATAAGCAAAAATAAGTGTAAATAAAACAATTACACGACGCTCTTTATGATGCAGTCTTTTCATGCTACAAAGATAAGTATTTATAGTATTTGTAATAATTTTATTAAAATCTTTTTCAGGCAACGAGACCCTATCTTCATACAGAACAGCTATTGTGTTGCAAAAGTGTGTCTTAGATATACTTATAGCGATATGCAAAAGTAGTATTTTTTTTTAATATGGCAACACTTTGTTGTATTTTTCATACGACCATCTTGCATGAATATGTTGCCGACACGGGCAGTAAGCTACGCAAAATAAAACATGTTCTTCTAACGGGGATATTTACCTGATATAAACAGCAAATTCACAATTACGCAAAATCCTCCCTGCAACAGGCTTGTTGCAGAGAGGATTGTTTATATTATTGACATTGATTAGCGCCAGCCACTTCTCCCATTTCTTCGACAGGGGAGGAGTTTTTGACACGGCTATTCTTCGCCGTGGCTTTGTTGGCGGAGCAGCTCCTCCCCTGCCTTTGGAAGGGGAGGTGGCACGCAGTGCCGGAGGGGTAGAAAAATTTTCATATTTTCATATTTTTCTATTTAACGCGACACAAGTCTTTGCTCTTTGCTCATGACTTGACACGGCAATGGGACACGCCTGATTAAGGTGTTCTTTTGCGCTTCGCTTAAAAGCGTCTGCTGCGCAGCCGAGCGCAGAAAAGCACACAGTGCTTTTCATCG
>DGSV01000118.1 GCA_002394025.1 Bacteroidales bacterium UBA4353 | reverse complement strand
AATACGACGCAGCAGGAAAACGAATTAAGTAACAGCGTTCAATAGAGTTTATAATAGTGTTTAATCGGTGCTTAAAGAGTTTTTAGGCACCGATTTTTTTACTGACAATTCACGATATGCATTACGATTTTTTTCGGTAACGGGACACGCTGCAGCGTGAACACCATTTACTATTTGACAATTTACTATTTACTATTTATTAGAGCCAAGACACAGGACCGCTGCGTTTTCTACCCCTCCGGTGCTACGCACCACCTCCCCTTATCATGGGGAGGAGTTTTTGACGCAGCAGCGTGTCCGTACATCGCAACCCATTTGGGAAGGCGGACGTGGCGTGTCACGTCCGAAAATTAAGTTAATAAGGCAAAGATATTATAGTTCCCAAGTTGTTTTTGAAGTAAAAATTACACTTTTCCGATATTTTTTGAAACTGCAATTTGGAATTTCGCTAATTGCTTTTTTTTTCGTAACTTTGCACACTCTATGCGCAATAGGACATCTTGCGCAATACATTATTATCATTAATAACCTGTTTCGCTGATTTAACCCATATCACGAAAGTTTATATAAATAATTAAAAAGATAATCAAAAAACACTTAAGTAATATGAACGTAACACGAAAAGATCTTGATCAACTCAATGCCGTCCTGACAGTTCACATCGAAGCGGCAGACTATGCCGACCAGTATGACAAAGAACTGCGCCATACCCGCGGCAAGATAGAAATGCCCGGTTTCCGCAAAGGCATGGTACCCAAGGGTCTTGTGGAAAAACTCTATGGAACATCCATTAAAGCCCAAGTTGTCAACAAACTGATATCCGACGCTTTGTACGACTATATCACTAATGAGAAGTTGGATATCCTCGGTGAACCTCTTGCCAACGAGAGTGATGACCAGCCCAAGATAGACTTCGAACATGACAAGGACTTCGACCTGCTGTTTGACATAGCCCTTAACCCTGCCATTGAACTCAACTACGACGTTGAGATACCGATGTATGACATTGAAGTCAACGACAGCATGATTGACGAGGAGGTTGCCCGCCTGTGCCAAAACTACGGCAACTACAGCACTCCCGAAGCCGCCGCCGAGGATGATGTAGTGCGCGGCGTGGTGGCGGAAGTGGTCGGAGAAAACGCCATCGTCAACGAGCATGCGGTAATATCCGTTAATCACATCAAGGACGAAGAGCAGCGCAAACTGTTCATCGGCGCCAAGAAGGATGACGTGATAACCTTCAATCCCAAGAAGGCCATGCAAAACGAAGCTGAGATAGCATCGTTCCTTGGTAAGAGCGAAGAGGATATCAAGGATAACGACCACGATTTCACATTCACGGTAACGGAAATCTCACGCTATGCCGCGGCTGAAGTTGGCAAGGAACTTTTCGATAAAATCTACGGTCCTGACGTGATAGCCGATGAGGCGGCATTCCGCGCTCGCATAGCCGAGGACATGAAAAAACAGCTGGCGGCCGATGAAGCATACCGCTTCGAGATTGATGCCCGCGAAGCAATCATGGCGCAAATCAAGGACGTTGCGATGCCTGAAGCATTTATACGCCGTCTGCTCAAAGAAAAGAATGAGGACATGACGGACGAGAAACTCGACAAAGAAATGCCGGAAATCCTCAATATGCTTCGTTGGCAAGTCGTTGAGAACATCATAGCCGACAAGCACGAACTGCGCGTCACCGAAGAAGACGTGATGGTTCAAGCCAAAGATTTCATACGCATGCAACTTCGCAACTATGGTCTTGCCAACGCCGACGACAAACTCGTTGAGGAATTCGCGCAAAAGAGCATGGAACGCAAAGAAGACCGCGAACGCTTCCAGACGAGAGCCAAAGACATCAAGATTTTCGACGCTCTCAAACAGGATGTTAAGCTGAAACCGACTCCCATCTCGCTCGCTGACTTCAACAAACTCTTTGAGACAAAAGAGCAGACACAGGAATAATCTTCAAGAACCATTTAGCCCCACCTGACTTATGACAGATTTCGAGAAATACGCCGTACATCACCGCGGCATGAATAGCGCTCACCTTGAGCACTACATGAACGTGACAAGCAGTTACTACATCTCTCCGACCATCCTTGAGGAGCGCCAGCTTAACATCTCACAGATGGACGTATTCAGTCGCCTGATGATGGACCGCATTATCTTCCTTGGCACCGAGATAGACGACTATGCCGCCAATGTGATACAGGCTCAACTGCTCTATCTCGACTCCACGGACACGGGCAAGGATATATCCATCTATCTTAATTCGCCCGGTGGCAGTGTTTATGCCGGTTTGGGAATCTATGACACCATGCAGTATATCCAGTCTGACGTAGCCACGATATGCACGGGCATAGCAGCTTCGATGGCTGCCGTGCTGCTCGTATCGGGTCAGCAGGGTAAACGTTCAGCCCTCAAGCACAGCCGGGTGATGATTCACCAGCCAATGGGAGGAGCACAAGGACAAGCTTCAGACATAGAAATCACGGCACGTGAAATTCTAAAACTCAAGCAGGAACTCTATCAGATTATTTCGGACCACAGCGGTAAACCCCTTGACGTGGTTGCCAAAGACTCGGACCGCGACTATTGGATGACGTCAGCCGAAGCCCTCGAATATGGCATGATAGACCGCGTGCTGGAGAAGTCGAACGCATAACAGAGCACTACCACAGAACTCTGACACATGACATTCTTTGGACATGGAAACCATAGCGCCCGTGTCCAAAGTTTTTTACTAACACCGATTTAGGTTAACACATGGAAAAGAAGAAAGTTATATGTTCGTTTTGCGGCACGCCGCAGGATAGTTCGCGACTGATTTTCCGCAGTCCCATGATGAACAATGTGTTCATCTGCGACAACTGCATAAGCAGCCTTAATAACATGCTCGCCGAATATGGCATAAGCGACAATCATGCCGATGCTCCAACAAAGGACGAACCAATGAATATCGGCAAAGACATCAAGAGTCCGGCAGACATCAAGGCTCGCCTCGATGACTACGTGATAGGTCAGGAGAGCGCCAAACGCTATCTGTCAGTAGCCGTTTTCAATCACTATCAGCGCATCAATCAGAACAATGACGATGTCGAGATTGATAAGTCGAACATCATTCTTGTTGGTCGTACCGGTACCGGCAAAACGCTTTTGGCTCGCACCATAGCCAAGACCATGCAGGTGCCCTTTACTATTGTTGACGCCACGGTGCTTACCGAAGCAGGTTATGTAGGTGAAGACGTGGAAAGCATCCTCACGCGTCTGCTGCAAGAGGTTGATTATGACGTCAAGAAGGCGGAACGCGGCATAGTATTCATTGACGAGATAGACAAGATTGCCCGCAAGTCCGACAACCCGAGTA
This sequence comes from Bacteroidales bacterium UBA4353, assembly GCA_002394025.1. Classification (GTDB taxonomy): domain Bacteria; phylum Bacteroidota; class Bacteroidia; order Bacteroidales; family Paludibacteraceae; genus UBA3747. Next base: position 19,654 of record DGSV01000118.1, on the reverse strand, counting down.
TCACTCGTGACGTGAGTGGCGAGGGTGTGCAACAGGCATTACTCAAACTCCTTGAGGGCACTATCGTCAACGTACCGCCACAAGGGGGCAGAAAACATCCCGACCAGAAATACATACAGGTCAACACGCGTAATATCCTGTTCATCTGCGCGGGAGCCTTTGACGGCATAGAGCAGCGTATCGCCTCACGCCTCAACACCCGCTCGGTGGGATATACGGCAGGACTGAAACGTGATAAGCTGGACCGTGATAATATGCTCCAATACATAGCCCCACAGGACCTTAAGGCATATGGTCTGATACCGGAAATCGTGGGACGACTGCCGATCCTGACATATCTCGAACCCCTTGACCGCGAAGCGTTGCTCAACATCCTTACAGAACCCAAGAACGCGCTCGTCAAGCAGTATGAGAAACTTTTCGCAATGTATGGCTGCGCCATCAGTTTCACCAAGGAAGCGCTGGAATTCGTGGTTGACAAATCAATAGAGTTCAAACTCGGAGCACGCGGATTGAGGGCTATCATGGAAACCATTATGATGGACCTGATGTACACCACCCCGGGTAGCGGTACCAAGGCATTTGTCGTTGACAGGGACTATGCCGAAAGCCACCTTGGCGCAGACGCCGCCACACGCCTTTCAGCGGAATAATAATAGCTAAGCCATGATTATAGCTTTTGACGCCAAGCGCGCTTTTCATAACCGTCGCGGATTAGGCAACTACAGCCGTGACGTGATACGCCTGATGAGTACCTACTATCCTAACGTGAGGCAGGTGCTTGCCGGGGTGCCTGCCGACAAACTGATGCGGATACCAGCCAATGCGCAGGTTATCGAACCGCAGGGCTTATGGCGCTATGCCAAGGGCCTATGGCGAAGCATGGGAGGCATGCTCAAACAACTGGAACGGGCACAAACAACTATCTATCACGGACTAAGTCAAGAACTACCTTATGGCATACACCGCACAAAAATACGCACCGCGGTGACATTTCATGACGCGCTGTTCATGCGCTATCCTGAAAATTACAGTACGGCATACCGCAAGACTTTTGAACTCAAAAACAAATATGCGCTGGATGTCGCGGATTGCATAATAGCCATCACGGAACAGAGCAAACGCGATGCCATAGAGTTTTTCGGCGCAGATAAGGAAAAGATATTTGTCGTCTATCAGGGGTGCAACAATCAGTTTCGCATGCCTGTGACTGAGGAGCAGCACAAAACCATAAAAATTAAATACGCATTACCCGAGCGTTATATGCTCCAAGTGGGAGCCATAGAACCCAACAAAAATCTGCAACTTATTCTTCATGCCATGAGTATGCTTGGTGCTCACTGTCTGCCACTGTTAGTTATTGGTGGCGAGTCGGCATACGCTACGAAAATGCTGGCGCTTGCCAACAAACTCGGCATAGGCGACAAGCTACTACTGAGGCATAACGTTGATTTTCAAGACTTGCCGGCATTTTATCATGGTGCTGAAGTTTTCCTGTTTCCTTCGCGTTTTGAAGGTTTCGGAATACCTGTCATCGAGGCGCAATGCTGCTCGGTACCGGTAATAACAAGCCGTGGCGGATGTTTTCCGGAAACCGCAGGACAAGGCGCACTATTCATCAATCCTGATGATGCGGCAGATATGGCGCAAGCCATCAAAAAAATTCTCACGGACGACGGTTTACGTAATGACTTGATATGCAAAGGACATGAAAACACCATGCGCTTTACCGACGACATAGTAGCGCATAACCTAATGGCTACATACCAAAAAATCGAATCACTATGAACATTCTCTCGCTTTTAGGCATTCGCCGACGCATATACCGGCAACCTACTGACCTGACAAGTTCGGCGGGCATCAGTTATGCCGTGATGGCATGCGACGAAGCGCTGCAACTTGATGAGCTACTGAAATTCATCGAACAGCATTTGCGCGCCAACGACGAAATAGTTGTTCAGACCGATGCCGACAAAGCCACGCCTGAAGTACTCAACGTGATTGAAAGCCACAGCGCACACATCACCACCACGGGCAGGATAGCAGTCAATATGGACTTTGCAACAGCGAAAAATCATCTCAATAGCCTTTGCCATAAAGACTATATTTTTCAGCTTGACGCCGATGAACTGCCAACGGAAAATCTCATTAATAATCTGCCTGACATCATAGCCGCTAACAGCGATATTGACCTCTTCAAAATCGCCCGCAACAACATCTTTGACAATGCTGACGGCAGTGTAAGCACTCAAACCAGCTGGCCAGACTATCAGGGTCGCCTCTATCGCAGAAGTGATGGCATAGCATGGCAACGTCCCTTGCACGAAAAAATACGCGGATATGAACGTTACACATATTTGCCGGCCGATACGGCACTATGCATCATTCACCGAAAAAATCGAATGCAAGACCTCAATAAATGGGCTGATTGGTTAGGGAAAAAATAATGGAAAAGAGTGAGCTTGTGACATATCACGCTCTGAGTTCTACGGTATATGTCGTCAGTCTCACTGATGCTGACACGCCGGAGTCCTTGTTGGGGCAACTGCCTTATGACGTGGACCTCAGTAACTATAAATCCGTTGGGCGCCAGCGCGAGATAGCGGGTATCAGAATCTTGCTACGACAGACCCTGGGCGATGACGTTCGCCTTGAATACCACAACGGGCGCCCTTTTCTCAAACATAAGTTGGCTAATGATTATTCACCACTACCGCATATTTCCATAAGTCACTCGCATGGTATCCTGGCACTGGCTGTCAACCCTCATTATGAACTTGGAATGGACCTTGAAGTCTTCGGCAATAAGATTCGCCGCGTGCGCGAACGTTTTCTGTCAGCAGAGGAATTGGCTTGGCTCATCAACGATGACGAACGACTCACCCGAGCCCATATAGCATGGACCGTGAAAGAGTCGGTATTCAAAATTTTCGGTGATCCGGTATATAATTTTCAGTCAAAAATCACGATTTCACCGCATTTTTCGGCAGTAACAGCACTCAACGACACCTACCCTGTTTTCTGTTCGCACAACGAGCGGTATGCTATCAGCGTCGTTGAAAAACGTAGATTGCTGTCTGTATAACACCCCTTGCGGCAAGATACGCCAAAAATGCGAGCCATAGTGTGGTATTGACATCAGCGCTGGGTTTCAGGTAATAGACAACTACGAAAGCCAACATAGCCACTATTGTGGTGACCAGTAACTGCCGGGTCATGGTCAGTCCCACCATAATACCATCCCACAAAAAAGCCGCGAAGCTTACGAGAGGCACAATAACGATATATTTCAAATAAGGTCCGGCAGCAACGATGATTCCACTCTGATTTGTCAGCAAGCCTATTATCAACTCACCTGCCAAGTAATAGATAGCGGTAAAAATGAGAGCTATGAGTAGCCCCCAGAAGATTAGCATAACTATGGTCCTATTGAGCGCTGCAGTATCTTGAGCTCCCCAAAACTTTCCACATAGTGCCTCTCCGGCAAACGCGAAACCATCGGTGAAATAGGAGAAAAACATAAAGAACTGCATCAGTATTGAGTTCAGCGCGAGAATCGTGTCAGACTGTCGCGCACCTGCGGAGGTGAAGAACAGCGTAACGGCAACCATACATATAGTTCGCAAAAACAGGTCGATATTGATTCCCGTCATCTTGCTCCACTGCCCGGTATCATTCAGGTTGCGTCTGATATCCCGTAGTGATAATATATCCTTAGCCAGCCACACAGCCGCGGCAAGACCTATATACTGCGCTATCAAGGTTCCCAAAGCCACACCCTCAATCTTCATGTCAAACACAAACACCAGCAATAGGCTGATAGCGATATTTGACACATGCTGTATGAGCGCCACATAGAGTGCATAACTTGCATTTTGTCTGCCAAGCATGGCACCGCACAAGGCATACTGCGCCAATACGGCAGGTGCGGCATAGACGCATATTCTGAAGTATGTTGTAGCATGAGCCCGAACGGTTTCGGAAGGAGACATAATGGCAAGGCTGAGACGCAAAAAAGGCGTCTGGATGATGATAATCAGTACTGAAAGAATAACAGCCGCTGTCAGCGACCGCTGAAGAATGGCTGTCATTGAGGGCTCGTCGGATGCACCATAACTCTGCGCCGTAAGAGCAGAAGTGGTCATCCTTATCACACCTAACAACCAATACATAATATTGAACACCATGGTGCCTACGGCTATGGCACCTATGTAAGCCTCACTACCAAGGTGACCGACAATGGCGGTGTCGCACAAACCCAATAGAGGAACGGTGATGTTTGTGGCTATGGCGGGCAACGCGATACCAAGTATTTGAGAATTTATTGCCTTGGGGTTTTGCATATTGACATTTTTATTGTAATTTTGCTTTGATAGAAAAACTAATGCGGTATGAACGATAAAGTTTTGTCAGTCATCATTCCCTCCTATAACATGGAGGCTCTTTTGCCTCGATGCCTCGATGGCTTATGTTGCTGCTCTGAGCGCGAATTGTTGGACGTGATTATCGTCAATGACGGAAGTCGCGACGGCACACTGAAGATAGCTCAAGATTATGCATCACGCTACCCCGATTTCATCCGATATATTGATAAACCCAACGGCAACTACGGCTCTACAATCAATGCCGCTCTGCCTTCTTTGCGCGGCAAATACGTAAAAATCCTTGACGCCGATGATGAGTATGATTCCATCGCTTTGAGCAAGCTCTTGCACTCCCTGACAACATGCGTGAGCGACATCGTTGTGATGCCATTCCGCGAGGTTCGCGAACATAAGCGCGACATCGTAGTGCGTTACGACACCATGGGGCGCGAACCATATCAGTACAATCACCAATACACCCTTGACGACATCCTGCCTGACGGTTATATCCGTTTCCTGCTGATGCACGGCGTGGCTTATCGCAGCGCGCTGCTGACCGACAACGGCTATCACCAAAGCGAAGGCTTGTCATATACCGACGTAGAATGGGTGACGTATCCTCTCTATTGGGCATCCACGGTAACCTTCAGCGACTGCTGCGTATATCGATACCACCTTGATCGCGAAGGTCAGACGATGGACCCCGCTGTTCTCTCGCGCAATATCGGACAACTGATACGTGTCACCGGCAATTTGCTTACGTTCCACAACAACGCGAACCTTGACAAAATGAGCGCTATTCGCCGCCTATGGCTTGAGAAGTACCTCGAAAACCGTCTGCGCGTGATTTACAAGCATTATCTTTACGACATCCGTAGCGAAAATTTTGACGCTCAAGAACTCCGCGCAGCGGAAGACGCATTACTACCTTTGGCGAACAAGATAGGACTCCACCCTAGTCTGTATGCCGATAACAAAATCGTGCGCATAGACCTCATATCATACTGGAACAACAACGGTGAGCGACTGCCTAAATGGTTAGAAATCACCAATAATACTCTTGACAAACTCGCCCATTGGTTTCATGATGCTCTACGCATGGAGTGAAGTGGGTTAAACACAAACCATGGTCCACTGACGCATAAGATAAGAGTAGAACCTGTAGCGCTATGCACAGATTCTACCCCGCTATTAAATTTATGACAACGTGTTGCTTATTGTATCTGCTTGGCGTATTGTTCGCTGTCAAGCAAATTGTTGACTTGCTCAGGGTCGGAAAGTTTCACCTTTATTATCCAGCCATCTCCGTATGGATCCGAATTAACTAATTCGGGGTGTGCCTCAAGTTCTTCATTGAGTTCCAAGACTTCACCTGTAGCCGGCATGAAGAGGTCGCTGACAGTCTTCACAGCCTCTATGGCTCCAAAAGCCTGACCCTGCTCAATAGTCTCGCCCTGCGAGGTAACATCAACATAAATAATCTCGCCAAGCTCCGACTGGGCGAAATCAGTAATGCCTACATAGGCGACATCATCCTGAACACGTATCCACTCATGATCAGGAGTATAGCGTAAATCTGACGGGATATTCATTGTTATTAAGTCTGTTATAAGTTGTTTCTATTTACTTCTCTTCAGGTATATTGCCGAATACGTTAAGCTGACGTCTGAAATGCTCATTGAGCGATACATGCATCGTTTCGGTATGCGATACTCCATTAATGGTTGATATCTTGTCAAGAATGAGGTTCATCAACTGCCTATTATCCTTGGTATAAATCTTCAGCAACAGGCTATACGCACCGGTTATGGAGTGACACTCAACCACTTGAGGTATTTTCTTAAGTTCTTCAATAACCTTATCCATCATCTTTACGTTGCTCAACGCTATTCCCACAAAAGCACATGTCTGAAAACCTATGCGATACGTATCAACAACATATTCCGAGCCCACGAGTACACCCATCTGTTGCAATTTCTGAATGCGCTGGTGTATCGCCGCTCCACTGACATTGCATACCCTCGCAACCTCAAGAAATGGTATTCTGGCATTGTCGGCGACAAGAGAAAGTATCTGTTTATCAAGAGCGTCTAATTGCTGTGCCATAAGTTATAAATTGTTACGAGAAACTTTATCTATCGGCAAATTTACGATTTTTTTTTCAAATATACCGCTTTTTATTGATAAATTATAACTTTTTGCCTAAAATCTTGTTATTTTGTCTTATCTTTGCAAAAAATTGTGATTAGATGAGTTCATTTTATGATTTTGAGTTTGAGGACGAGATTTTTGACGGGCTTGAGAGCATGAATTTCACTCGCCCCACGCCTATTCAAGAAAAGTGTATCCCTTTGCTGCTTGCCGGTCATGACGTGATAGGTTGCGCTCAAACGGGCACCGGCAAAACGGCAGCCTATACTCTTCCGCTACTTAATAACCTGCTTGTTGACGATCATGACGACAAGCGTATCAATGCCATTATCATGGCTCCGACCCGTGAACTGGCTCAACAGATTGATCAGCAGATAGAGGGTTTCGGCTACTTTGTACCTTTCAGTTCCGTAGCCGTCTATGGCGGTAATGACAGTGCGGCATACACCACTCAGAAAAATGGTCTGTTGCGCGGTGCCGACATAGTGATAGCTACTCCGGGCAGGCTGATAAGTCATACCAATGTTTACAACATAGACTTTAGCGGTGTGAAGTATTTCATCCTTGACGAGGCGGACCGCATGCTTGATATGGGGTTCTATGATGACATAATGTCTATTGTACGTTTGCTCCCCGAGAAGCGCCAAACGGTGATGTTTTCGGCCACTATGCCACCCAAAATACGCTCGTTGGCACAAAATATCATGCACAAACCCAAGTACGTGGAAATCGCCGTAAACCGTCCACCGGAAAGCATACGACAATGCGCTTTCGTATGCTACGAAAATCAGAAAACGCCTCTCATCAGCGCCATGATGCGCGAGCAGAACCTGAGCAAGGTACTGCTCTTTGCAGGCTCGAAACTTAAGGTCAGGGAAATATGCCGGGCTCTGAAAGGGGCACAATTGCGTTGCGATGCCATGCATTCTGACCGCACACAACAGGAACGTGACAGCGTGATGCACGAATTCCGAAACGGCAGAATTGACATACTTGTGGCAACAGACATCGTATCAAGGGGAATAGACATTGACGACATACCACTGGTAATCAACTACGACGTGCCCCGAGATAACGAAGACTACGTACACCGAATTGGTCGCACAGCACGAGCTGAATCAAAAGGTATGGCGATAACACTTGTCAGCCCCGATGATATATGGAGAATGAAAAAAATAGAAAAATTCCTCGGCTACGAAGTTGCCAAAGAACAGCTGCCTAACTTCCTTGGGGACGCACCGCAATACGACGAAACAACAGCAAAAGACGGCGCAAAACCTAAATCTGCGGCTAAGCGCACAAACTTCAGAAGACGAAAAACTAAAAACAAGTAGAAGGCCCTCTACAATACACACCAACGACGGATTACTCTTAAGCGAGGTCCGTCGTTGGTGTATATTATTATCTGTCTTATGGTTTTTATATTGACCACTCGAAGCCGTCTTTGGTATCCTTGATCTGGAACCCCAGAGCCGTGAGTTGGTCGCGTATCTGGTCTGATGTCGCCCAGTCTTTGTTCTGCTTGGCTTTCAGGCGTATATTAAGCAGCAAATCCACCGCGCCTTTGTATGCTTGTGCGGTATTGCTGTCATCGCCGCTGTCGCTCAGCGTCAGACCAAGAATATCAATGGCATAGGTTTGCCATACACTATTTAATTCTGTCAGGTCTTCGGCGTTGATAGTCATCTTGCCGTCGTGAACGCTATTTATAATCTTTGCGGAATCGAAGAGTTGCGCTATCAGCAGTGCTGTATTGAGGTCGTCGTCCATGGCCTCGGCGCATTGACGGCGCAATGTTTTGATTTCCGCAATATCCGGAGCCGCGTCCGTCGCTTTTAAGGTTTGCAGCCTATGGTATGTCTCGTTGAGTTTCTGTAGTCCCTTCTCGGCGGCCTCAAGGGCTTGGTTCGAGAAATCAACAGTACTGCGATAGTGGGCTTGCAGGATAAAGAAACGAATGGTCATGGGACTGTAGGGCCTGTCAAGTAATTCATGCTCACCGGTGAAGAATTGCTCAAGGGTTATGAAGTTGCCAAGGCTCTTACCCATCTTCTGACCATTGATGGTTATCATGTTATTGTGCATCCAGTAGTGTACTGTAGGATGTCCGAGGGCAGCCACTGACTGCGCTATTTCGCATTCGTGGTGCGGAAATATGAGGTCCATGCCACCGCCATGAATGTCAAACTGTTCGCCGAGATATTTGGTACCCATTGTGGAACATTCTAAGTGCCAACCGGGGAAACCTTCCGACCACGGACTCGGCCAATGCATAATATGCTCCGGAGCCGCCTTTTTCCATAACGCGAAATCTATACTACGACGTTTCTCGTTCTGACCATCAAGGTGGCGGGTATTCTCACGTATCTGCTCTATATCCCTACCCGAGAGAATACCATAGTGATGAACATTATTATACTTCTCAACATCGAAATATACCGACCCGTCGGAAATATAGGCAAATCCCGCATCAAGAATGCGCTTGATAAATTCTATCTGCTCAATGATATGCGCGCTGGCATGGGGCTCTATGGTAGGCGGCAGAACGTTGAGCAATGCCATATCGTGATGATAACGATTGAGATAGTACTGTACTACCTCCATAGGTTCAAGTTGCTCAAGGCGAGCCTTCTTGGCAACTTTGTCCTCACCCTCGTCAGCGTCATGCTCCAGGTGACCGACATCGGTGATGTTACGCACATAACGGACCTTATAGCCCAAATGCATCAGATAGCGATAGAGGACATCGAACGTTATGGCAGGTCGGGCATGACCAAGATGGGCATCGCCATATACCGTAGGACCGCATACATACATACCTACGTGCCCTTCATGAATGGGTTTGAACTGCTCTTTGAGACGGGTTAGTGTGTTATAGATTAGCATAGCTGCAAAAGTTTGTGCAAAATTACACATTTTTTCCTAATCTGACAATGACAAAAGTCACTATGCCGGCACTTTTAGGCTTTCCGCATACTCAAACATTGCCAACCTATTCACAACATCTTATGTTTTTCTTCACTTTCCGAAAAAAAAACAACCACAAAAAAAACAAACCACGACTCCGGGTCGCGGTTAATCCTGAAACACTTTTTCATGTGTACACGATATGACGTGACACCATAACAAAGCAAGAGACCGCACCATATATGATGCGGTCTCTTGTTTTGTATTGTATAGAACAAATCTTATTTGATGATGTTCTGGAATTTTTCGTCAGCTGCGAAAGCGTCGAATTCGATATCGCTGGCTGCTTGAGCCTTGAGGTTAGCGTCGGCTTTAACAGCTTCTTGCAGGTTGCTATAAACAGCCTCTGCATCGTTGGTGCGAGCGCCTACGATAGCTTTGAGGTATGATGTCATAGCATCAGGATTCTTGATGGCATTGAGTGTAGCGCGAGCTCCGGCATAGTCTTGGTCAAGAATTTGCTGGATTGCGGCATTGTTGGAGATTGATTTGCCGAATGAAGATTTAGCGTTCTTGTAGTCGCCCTTAATGGTGTACATAGTACCCATAGCGGCTCCGAGGTCTGATTTTGTTCCGGCAGCTTTTCCGAAGTGTTCCTCAGCTTTAGCCAAGTCACCTTTGGCCATATAAGCAACACCGGCGTTGTAGTTAACATCAGCGTTTGCGGGTTCGATGTTGAGGGCTTTCTCATAGTTGCTGATGGCTTTGTCAACTTCACCTTTCTTGAACTGTACGAGACCGAGGTTGTTATAGGCGCGGATGTCTTTGGGGAAGTTCTTGATGGCTGTGCTGTAGATAGCTTCTTTTTCATCAGCTTTCTCGGTCAGAGTGGCAGCATAGAGGAGTTCTTCGAGTGACAATGAGTCGGGAGCGTTCTTAACGGCGGCGCGGAGTTCGTCGTCCGACTTACCGATGAGGTCTATGGTCAGTTTGAGACGGGCACGACGCAGTTGCGGGAGAATGTCGTCAGCAAGGTTTTTGTAAACGGCTGACAGGTTTTTGATTTGTGACTCTCTCTCTTCGGGATCGCTATACATATTCAGCACGCGGAGCACGAGGTCCTTGTCCTGCATATTGCTGTTTTCCATGAGTTTCTGGAAGCCTTCCCAGTCCTCAGCGGTGGTTTTGCTGTCAACGCTGGCTTCGATTTTTTCTTTCTTGAGTTGTTTCTCAAAATATTTGGCAGTAGCTTTCTGACGATTGTCGGCGAGTTTGGTATTGAGTTCCATGCCACCATCAGGTGAAGCGTAGCCGGCAATCTCAATGCTCTTGATTTCTTTCTTCTCGGCAGCGGCAGCGTCCTTAACGTTATTTGTGAAGTTCTTCACTTCGTCTTTCTTGAGCTCGCTGTCACGCAGATTGGCTTGTTGGATAAGGAATTTGATGTCAGCCTCTTGCGTATCTTGGATTACGCGCTGGAACTTGTCAGGAGTTACGGCACCGTTCAAGTCACGGGCATTGGCAAGTTTGGCAGTGGATACAACACCATTGGCAACTTTTACGTCAGGGATTTCGATGACTTTCTTGCCAACTTTGGCATTAAAGCGCAGATAAAGTTCGGAACGACGCATTTCGGGAACATAGTCGAAAGACACGTGCATTTCGTATTTCTTGCCTACTTTGTAAGGTACTACTATGCCGTTTTCTTTGGCTTTCTCACCTACGTAAACCACGGAATCACCAATAACTTCTTGACCGGCGAATTTCATGACGGGTTTCACAACGAGAACGCCTTTTTTAGGGAACGTCTTACCGACGAAGTCACCGGTAATAGTGGCGTCAACTTTGTCACCTACCACAACGAGAGGGTTAGGATTGCACTCGAGACCTTCCGGAGCATCGAGTTTGTTCTTACATGAATTCATCGCCACGAGGATAATCGCAGCGCTGAAAAGTGTTAAAAATTTTTTCATTTTTTGTTGGTATTTAGTTTCTATTTTGCCTAATTAGTATGCAAAGATACACAAAAAGGTTGAAATACAAAAAAAATGATGTATTTTTGTGTTGTAATTTTTTCTTTACAATGTTTTTTTCGATATATGTGCATAGTTTGCGGTATGTTTCGCTGCGTAAGATATGGTGTTTGCTGCGTTGCGTGGTGGATTATGCGCTGATGTATGTTGGTCTTCGTCCTCGTGTTTCGCGCGTACCTGTCAGCATTTCCGTTGAACCGGCTAATGTGTGCAATTTGCGATGTCCCCAGTGCGCTTTGGGAAGTGGCATGATACATCCTCGTGCCAAGATGCTGAAAGCGGATATGCTTCGTGGTATTCTTAATGAAGTTAGTGATAGTCTGCTAAGTATCAACTTTTTCTTTCAAGGCGAGCCTTTGCTTAACAGGGATTTGCCGGATTTGATTGCTATGGCTCATGAACGCAAGATATATACTTTGTGCTCCACCAATGCCCAACTGGTTGACGCTCACTATGCCGAGCGGCTTGTCAGCTGCGGGCTTGACCGACTGATAATCAGTATGGACGGGCATAATCAGCAGTCGTATGAGCAATACCGCATAGGTGGCGACATAGAGTTGGTTTACAGTGCCTTGCGACACCTTGCGGAGGCAAAACACCGTTTAGGATCATCCACGCCTGTGATAGAATTGCAATGCCTGTTGCTGAAAAGCACCGAGGGTTCGATAGATTTTTTGCGTAATAACTACAAACGCCTTGGTGCTGATGTGCTGACATTAAAAACTGCTCAATTCTATGACTATGAGCATGGTAATGCCCTAATGCCTTCAGAAGAAAAACACAGCAGATACCACCTCGGAACGGATGGTAGCTATCACCTCAAAGGCAGGTTGATACACAGGTGTTGGAGGTTGGTGTCGGCGATGGTGATTGACGCTCACGGAGTGGTACGGGCATGCTGCTTCGACAAGCAGGGAGAATATACCTATGGCAACATAGACGAAACAGATATCAGGACTTTATGGCATAGCTCAAGGGCTGTTAATTTCCGCCAAGCGGTGATGCAATATCGTGAAAACATTGATATCTGCCGCAACTGCGATAACGTATGAGTCACAGACAAGGACATAGCACAGCCATAAGGCACCATTTCGCCATCCCCATGCTTTTTGTCCTGACAGGTTTGGTTGTCGGCATCGTGTGTCACACAATAGCCCACACCATTGTCATCTGCTGCGCCGCAGCGGGTGCTATGTTATGTTGCGTGGGTTATTTACGCCCACGATTGCCGCTCTTCGGAATCGGTATGTGGCTACTTTTGGTCGCAACGGGTTGGTTTGTTACCAATAGCAAAATCCAACACATAAAACAAGGCGCAAGCGACTGTGGCGGCTACAGAAATATGTGTCTGCTGACATCGGGCAAACAAAGCGGTGCAAGAACCTCATACGGTGCATACTATGATGGACATGAGTATATTATCAATATGCCCGCAGATAGTAGTTTCCGCGCCGGAGATTTCGTGTGGGTTAAAGGAACATGGAATGCCACTCACACTGCCCCGAAGGGTGAGATGTTTGATTATCAACATTATCTGTTTACTAATGGTGTTTCAGCCACGTGCTACGTTAACGGGCAGCAAATGATGCGTAGTGCTCGCCGTGCCACACTCGGAACTGTTCCTTTATTGGTCTATGCCAAAATCAGGGCTTGTCATGCCCGCGAGGCACTGCTCGCCATATTTGCCCGAATCGGTATGTCGGGCAACGAGTTGGCGGTGGTGCAAGCGCTTACTCTGGGCTACCGTAATGACATAGATAGTTCGTTGCGGGAGAGTTACGTGCGTTCAGGAGTTATGCACGTGCTTGCCGTCAGTGGCTTGCACGTAGGGGTGATATATCTCGTGCTGAGTTGGTTACTGACGATTTTCGGGGGCTATCGCGTGGGAAGTATAGTACGTTTTATAATACTTGCCGTAATACTATGCGCCTACGCTTTTGTGACGGGGCTGCCGGCCTCGGTAATACGTGCGGTACTGATGTTGCTCATCATTTCATTCGGCAATCTCATAGAACGCGGTGGCAACAGCCTTAACACATTATGTCTGACAGCTTTTATAGTGCTCATGGCAGACCCTCTGGCACTCTATACCGTGAGTTTTCAACTTTCATATTGCGCCACGGCAGCTATATGCCTTGCAATGCCATGGCTCAGCGAGCACGAACCAGACAATACGATAATGAGATGGCTATGGTATAGCATAGGAATGAGTATAGCGGCAAACATGGCTTCGATACCATTGACATTGCACCATTTCAGCGGTTTTTCTGCTATATCTTTACTCACATCACTGATTGTCATTCCATTAGCCGAAGCGGTGGTAATAATGTCAATTCTGCTGTTCTGTCTGTGCTGGAGTTCAATCATGGCGCATGGATGTGCCACTGCACTGACAGCACTACTCGGTTTTCAAAACTCCATAGTAAGCATGGTGGAACATTGGAGTTTGGCATATATCGACAGTTGGCTGTCATTAACAGAATGTGTGCTAATGCTGATAGCTTTCGCCTATCTGCTGACGATACTGTATTCCCGTAACCGTTACAAGACGTTCATTATATCCTGCTGCGTGTTGGTTCTTTTTCTCGCTTGTCGCTGCCGGCGCGTGATGCGGCATTCTGAGCGTGTGATTATCGAAAACAGGTGCGTCGTGGCCATCAAAGGTGAACGGATGCTGATTTGCGCCGAAGATAGTATGCGGGCAAATAAAGTGGCTGACTACTTTACAACCAAATATAACATCAGACATATCACTTATCGCATAGCTCGCAACAGCGGTTTTGAAATTAATGGCACGCGGTGGGTTGTAGCGAACGATAGTATGCTGCGCTATATGAGGTTCGCCGAGCCGTGGCAATGCGATAATCTGGTAGCCGGCAGACAAGCGGCAAGGATGAAGTGTGAGGAACTGATGAATATTTTCCGCACCGATACCATAAGAATTATGCCATCATTTTCGGCATACCGTAGGGATGAATTAGAAAGAACATGTGCTGAAAAGGGTATTGCAATATTAGAACACTGATGTATAATCAGTTTTTTTTTAGTAACTTTGTGAGTCTGATAGACCTCTCGATGAAAATTTATCGCTACATATTTGCGGGAATACTATGCCTCACGTGCCTGACAATATTCTGTCAGGGGAAACTTGACCCCGTGACGGGTACTTTCGTGCGTGGCAGCGTTGTTATGCCGGCTGCTGATGAGGAACTACACGTCAGCAGCACCATGCTCCGTGCGCCTTTTATTCCTGATTATGGCGAGCTTCCGGGCGCTTGCCCCGAAGTTAATATTCCGGCACTATATATCAGCGGTCATACGCTGCCCCGTATCAATGCCGACTGCCCGGGCAGACCGGTAAGTATTCAGCCTTTCTTTTCCGTCAGCGGCGGACAACCAACCAGTTATCGCGTGGAAGCCATAGCCTATAATCCGCCAACTCCCGACCAGTCGCAGCTGTCAACAATAGACCAGGATGACAGATGGGCTATAGTGCAACAGTTGCCTTTCGGCTTCTGCTTCTATGAGAACACCTACACACAAGTGGCTATATGCGCCAACGGAATTCTATCGTTCAATGCCTCACAGGTTTCAGGTCAAAATGCCGGGTGGCGTACAGAACTGCTACCGCCGATACCAAGTCCCGATTATGACCAGCGTGGTGGCGATACGGGCTATGATGACCCGGGGGTGGTTGCAGGAAATGGATACAACTGGCTCAACGCCATATACGGCGTCTTTGAGGATGTTGACCCCAGCCGGGGTGGCACAATAAGCTATGGTGTTATAGGTCAAGCGCCATGCCGCATGATGATTGTTAAATGGGATCGTGTTCCGCTCTATAACAAAGACCGCATGGCACGCCTCTACGAGAGTTTCAGCATAGTGCTCTACGAAGGCTCGAACGTGATAGACGTTTATGTCGGCAGACGTAACCGCGATGCCGAATGGAATAGCGGCAACGGTATCATAGGAATACAAAACTCTGACGGCACGAAAGGCATCGCGGCTCCGGGCAGAAATAACGGCGACGTATGGAGCACGGTAATCAACGGTACCAATACCCCGGAAGCGTGGCGATTCATACCGGAGACGCAAAGCCAGGCACAATATACCATGAAGTGGTTTCGAGGCATGGGCACATCAGGCGAATACCTCGGGCAGGGCGATGAATACACATTCATGCCACGCCTCAACGCCGGCATGAGGGATACCGTGACGGTGGAATTGGTAATCAAGTCATGCAATGGAGATATCTATGACCTGCAGGACACCGCGGAAATCGTATGGCCCGACATTGATGAGCTGGTCACAAGGCGCGACACGGTATGGATATGCCACGGAGAATCATATACTTATCGCGACTCAACATACCGCGACGAGGGCGTTTACTATGCCCACGGACCAAACGACGAATGTGATGACCCATCAGTGCTCGTGCTCAAGAAATATCCGCAATACAACACATCATTCACGGCTCATATATGCCAAGGCACACAATATGAGTGGGATAACGAATTATACGACACCCCGGGACCTCACGAACGACACTACACATCGCATGACGGGTGCGACAGTCTCGCAACTCTCAACCTCATCATCGATCCGGTATATAACATAGAAATCAACCACGCGATATGCGAAAACGATGTATATCTCTGGGATGGTATTGAATATAAGGAAAAGGGCGACTATACACACTACTACCGCAGCGTCAGCGGATGCGACAGCACCGTTACCACACACCTGACGGTAAACCAAACATTCAATATCAACCTCAACCTCACAATATGCGATAACAAGACCTATCATTGGCTTGGTGAGACCTTTACCACACCAGGACACTACACCCGCACCCTACAAACCGGCAATGGCTGCGACAGCGTGGTGACGCTCAACATCGCCCTCAACCCAACTCATCATACCATAGAGCGCGACACCATCAATTTCAACGAGACACTGACATGGCGAGGCAGAGAACTGACAAACGGCGGAGAATATCACGATAGCTATCAGAACCGCTTTGGATGTGACAGCGTGATAACCATGCAACTACACCGGTATGAGGACTTCACATGGCAATACAAAGCCGAAGATATCTGCGCCGACCAGAAATCTCTGGTTACGGAGATGCAAGTCGAGAGCGGAATTATCGACAGCTTGAGCATAGTATTCGACGAACACTCCGCGGCTGTCGGATTTCGAGACACAGCGCTGGCAACAACCGGCAGACTTATGACACTAACCATCCCCGTACCTCGCAACCTGAGAGCGGGATACTACTCACTACGGGCACAATTCTTCCATCGCAAACACATGATAAGCGAGCAAACGCTAACTATCACAGCATTGTACCCTGCTTCGGTACTCGAGCAGAAATGGGACGACTTCGTGGGAGTACTCACAAACAAATACAACGGCAACTACGACTTCACGGCATTCCAATGGTATAAGGACGGCGAACAACTGTACGGCGAAACAGGCTCCTACATCTACCAACCGCTACACTACGGCTCGGCATACCAATGCTTACTCACCGACAGCGAAGGTCTAACACTGATGACATGCCCACTCATAGCTACCGAAAAAGCCCAAATATCACTCTACCCGACACTGCTCAGCGCAGGAGAGATGATGACGGTTATCACAGAATCACCATCACGAGTTACCGTTTACAACGCTATAGGACAACAAGTTTGCGTGGCGGATATCACATCCGGCAACAATAGCGTCACGGCACCGCGGCACCGCGGCACATACATCGTTGACGTACGCAGCCTTGACGGCAATCATAGACGACGCTTTAACCTCCTCGTACGTTAAACCATAATCGGCCTTTGACCTAATAAAGGGTTGAAAATATATACTAAAAATACTATTTGCTCTTACTCAAATTCTAATGCCCGATTTGTATTGACCTCATGAGATACCTGACCGCAACACTCATCTTGCTGCTCATCACGGCTTCCACCCTTGCCGACACATGGCTCGGCGGGGATCTGCGCATGAGTTATGCCGGTCAGCGATTCGATATGCCTTTCGCGAAGCCCAAAGCGGGCATAAGCCCCGAAACGGGCTTCACAATAGAAGTACAACACCGACATTTCCTCTTCTCCACGGGTCTGACGCTGGGATACGCCATGCGTAATATCGCCGTTGAAGACCGCGAATTCAACTACCTCATGCTCGATACCGAAGGCGTGGAATTCATCTATACCGGACAAGTCACCGACCGACGTGACAAATCACATAACCTCAACGTCAACATACCGCTGCTCTTCGGTGCCGAACTATCGAGGCACGTACACCTGCTTGCCGGCGCACGCATACGAATCGCGGTAAGCGGTTCAACACGCCAAAGCGCATACCTCGCCACGGTGGGAGACTACGACCGCTACTACGACCTGCTGCACGATATGCCTAACCACGGATTTCATAGCAAACAAAAAACAATATCAAGCAACAGTATCACAGAACGCACCGACGTCAGCCTCTATGGCGAAATAGGCTACTGGTGGCACTTACGACAAGCAACATACGGCTCTACGGCTATCAAATTCCGAATAGCGGCATATGCGGAATATGGACTGCTGGACACAAGAGCTAACAAACAATTGGGACTGCTAAACGATGTCGATACAAGCCACTATATGGACATCAGCATGAACTACGCACCTAACAGCACCGAAGCTGCAACACCTAAAATTAATAACTATAACATAGGTATCCGCTTCGCAATCCTATTCCGCATTCACCAATCACCACGATGCAACTGCAGTTACTAAAAGAAATTCTCGATTTACCGAAATCTCGGAATATCAAGAAATCGAGCCGCCATTTGACATTAAGAAAAGAAGTCGTGATGTCAAAAAAAAATCGTAACTTTGTGCCGTAGTTTTTCAGCTCCTGTAGTTCAATGGATAGAATAGAAGTTTCCTAAACTTTAGATTCGGGTTCGATTCCCGGCGGGAGTACAAAAAAAAGTTGTGTTTCGATATACAAAAAAAATCACAAACTAAATAATAGGATGTTATCAAGGTTATGGATGTAAATAAGATGTAAGTAATAGTAATAGCATATTATATATCACTTTACTTCAAATCACTTTTTATTCATTAATAAAAAGAGGGCTGACATCTGCTTTAGACGTCAGCCCTAACATTTTCCGGTAATGATTACAATATCAAATACTGATATCTATCTGTTGTAGTATTTCCTGATATATCGGCACCGATATTTTGCTTCCCATGGTTTGTATGACCTTGCTGGCTACGAGCGCCGCATACTGTCCGCATTTATACACAGGCATTTTGTTGGCTATGCCAAACAGGAAACCTGCGGCATAGAGGTCACCGGCACCAGTTGAGTCCACGCACTGAACTCTTATAGCGTCTATTACGCTCTTTCCCTCATCGGAAAGTATCAGGGAACCTTGAGCACCGAGTTTCACAATAGAGATTTTCGGCGTATTACTCTTGCTCTTGAGCAGGTCGTAGATGAAATTAAGCGCCTGATCAGGGTCTTCGGTCTGGGCTATGGCCTTGGCCTCCATCTCATTGGCAAAGACGATATCAACATAGTTGCGAATCAGCTGGAGCATAAAATCACGTTCTTCGTTTACGATATTATAACTCGCAAGGTCGATGCTGACAATGAGTTTTGCCTCATGTGCCATACGCATGGCTTTTTCTATTAGCTTATGATTTTGAACCAGATAGCCTTCAAGATGTAACATCTGATAACCATCAAAAGTCTCTTCAGTGATGTCATGGGGTTGCAGGTTGCATGCCGCCCCGAGATAGGTACACATAGTGCGCTCACCATCAGGGGTTACAAGCACCGTACAGTTACCCGAACCGAGCAGGGCATCGGTATGCAACAGCGGTTCAGCACCGGATTCTATAATCTGCTGCTCATAAATCTTACCAATAGCGTCGTCACCTATCTTACCAAGAAATGCCGCCGGAGCTCCGAGACTCGCCATCCCGCAAATGGTGTTGGATGTGGAGCCGCCAGCCACAATGGCGGGAGTCGTATTCTGAAATAGTGTGGTAATACGTTTGGAAGTATTGCCATCGACAAGCTGCATTGAACCTTTGTTAACTTGAAGTTGTTCAAGCTGATTATCGGAAATTTTGAGTAAAATATCGGTCAATGCATTGCCGATGCCAAGAATTTTCTTCATTTTTTTTATTTTTT
>DGSV01000040.1 GCA_002394025.1 Bacteroidales bacterium UBA4353 | reverse complement strand
GTCAACGGGTGTGGATTGGATTACATTGCGGTCATGGCTGACAACATCTTCCTCGCTATAACGGACGTCTATGGCCGGTTTAAAAATCTCTACGCGCTGTTTGGCAAACTTTGCCCGTTTCATACGACGGATGAGTTCTTCGGTCTTGCCGCTGAACATAGAGCCACAGATAACTTCTATGCATCCGCGGCGATGAATAGGTGACTGACGATCACGTTCTAAAAACATATAATTTTGATTATTTAGAAATGTTTTAATATTTCACCTACCGTGGGGTGGGGTAGTATAATTCTGCTCAGTTGCTCAGTTGTCATGCCTTGTCCGATTGCCATGACGGCTATGGCTATGATTTCCGACGCCGGATTGCCGACCATGTGTGTGCCGATGATTATGCCGTGTTTGTCGGTGATGACTTTGCATAATCCTTGTTCTCCGTCATTTTCGGCGACAAAACGTCCCGAGAAGAGCATAGGCAGTGTTTCAATGTTATAGTTGTTTTCTCCTAATATCTCTTTAGCCTGGCGTTCTGTGAGTCCTACCGCCGCTATTTCCGGGTCGCAATATACCACTGCCGGAATGGCGTTGTAGCGCATTTCGTCTTCAATACACATCATATCGTTTACGGCTACCGCTGCTTGTCGTTCAGCGCTGTGTGCCAGCATACTAAGCCCTGTGACATCGCCTGCGGCATAGACTCCGGGCAGGGCTGTACGCATGTGGCTGTCAACGCTTATGCCATTGCCGGTGAGAGGCAGGTTAAGGATTTCCGTGCCTGTCATATTTGGTCTGCGACCGGTACATACCAATACCGTGTCACCGCTTATTTCACCGGCTGAAGTCATTACACCTTGCCCTGTGATGGACTCCACGCGGGTTGATGTCATGATTTTGACACCGCGTTTGCTGAATGTTTGGGATATATAATTACTGATATCCTCGTCAAAGTTAGCGAGAACTATTGGCAGCGCTTCAACAATAGTCACTTTGCTGCCAAGATTAGACCATAGTTGTGCGAATTCCATGCCTATCACACCTCCTCCGATGATTACTGCATTTTTCGGAACTCGGGACATATTGAGTGCCGCGGTACTATCAACTACGTGCTCTGAAGTTATTCCTTCGAGTTTTGGTGAGGCGTTGACAGAGCCCGTTGCTATGAGCAGGTTGCGCGCTTCATAATGTTCGTCATTGCAAACGATGGTCGTGACATGTTCTCTGTAGTTTGCCACACGTGCTGTACCGCTGACCATTGTGGCGCCTTTTATCTGTTGCTTAACTCCTGCCACGAGTCGCCTGATTACACGTTCTTTGCGCTTCAGCATGGCATTATAGTCATAGTTGACATCGCTGGCGTTGACGCCGTATTTGGCGGCTTCCGTGCTATGGCGGTATATCTTGCTGCCGTATAGCAGTGTCTTGGTAGGTATGCAGCCCGCGTTAAGGCATACACCGCCGATATTATCACCCTCGAAGATCACTACATTCATGCCGTGCTTGAGGGCTTTGGCGGCGGCAGTATAACCCGCGGGACCACCACCGAGTATTGCTAAATCATACATGATAAAGTTGTTTTATTCGCTGATTTTTATGTCTTTGACTGTGATTTGCAGGCTTTTCTTATCCCTGAAATGATTTTCTTCGAGTTGGTAGCATACATCGAGCGGTATGCCGTTTACCAGCGGCTCGAAGAATTCCCACATATTGAAGCCTATACCATTGATTTGCGCCTGTTGCGAGCTCTCGTCAGCTCCCCGGCGAGTCTTGTAGCAACTGCCGTCGGTAACGATTAGTTTGAGGTGCTTTTTTTCGGCTCCCACAAGTTTACTGAATGAAATGCGCCCTCCTACCGGTGCCTCTCCCCAAACGTTGCTCACACCGCGGGTTACGAAGATTGGTTTGGTATTGCCGGGGCCGAATGGTTCAAATTGCTTGAGAACGTTCCAGAATTTGTTGTTATAGTCGATGATATCCGAGAAGTGCAGTTCGGCATCGATATTGATAAGGGGTTTCTGCTGTTCTTCGGTGATGTGCTGCGCTACGTATTTCTCAAACCTTTCGGCGAAATCCGTCAGTTTATCTTCTTTCATAGAAAGTCCCGCGGCATAGGTATGTCCCCCCCAGTTGAGCAGTATGTCGCTACAGCTGTCTATTGCCGCATAAAGGTCGAACCCGCCTACGCTGCGTGCCGAGCCACTGATAACAAAATCGCTGTTTTCATCGTCGTTTTGTGTTCTTGTAAGCACCACTACCGGTTTGTAGAATTCCTCGCAGAGACGCGATGCTACGATACCAACAACACCTTTTGTCCATTCCGGGTTATAGACCACAATGGCTTTCTTTTTGTCATGATCAGGGTCGGCGTAAACTTGTTTTTTGGCCTCCTCGGTCATACGACTGTCAAGTGTCTTACGCTCACTATTATAGTCATTGATATTCTTGCTTATGCGTTGTATTTTCTCCTCGTTGTGGTTCACAAGCAGTTCCACGGCTTCGGTGGCTTCATGAAGCCGTCCTGAAGCATTGAGGCGCGGACCGACTTTGAAGACAATATCCGTGATGGTGATTTCTTTGGTCAATTTGCCGCTTTCATCGGTCAATCCGCACACTTTCAGCAATCCCTTGACGCCTGTTGAAGCCCGGTTGCTATTAATTTGCTTCATGCCGTGGTATGCCAAAATTCTGTTTTCACCGGTTATGGGTACTATGTCCGAAGCTATTGACAGTGCCAGCAAGTCAAGGCAGTGAAATAGCGGTGTTGTAGGACCATTATCCTTGTTGTTCTGTAGTTCTATACCATTTTTTTGTGCGAAAGCCTGCATGAGTTTGAATCCCACTCCGCAGCCCGAGAGTTCTTTGTAGGGATATTCACAATCGCTCCTTTTGGGGTCGAGGACAGCCACGGCTTCGGGAAGTTCGTCGCCAACCTGGTGGTGGTCGCAGATGATGACGTCAATGCCTTTGCTGTGTGCATAGGCTACTTTGTCCACTGCTTTGATGCCACAGTCGAGAGTTATCATCAATGTGGCTCCCCGCCTCGCGGCCTCATCAATGCCGGCAATGCTCACGCCATAGCCCTCGCGGTCGCGATTGGGAATATAATAACGAAGATTTTCCTTGGGAAGAATACCTATCAGTATCGTATATACCAATGCTACGGCAGTAATGCCGTCAACGTCATAGTCGCCATAGACCATGATAGTTTCCTTGTTGATAACAGCACGTGTAAGCCGCTCCACAGCCTTGTCCATATCCTTCATCAGCATCGGGTCATGGAGCATATTGAGGTCGGGACGGAAAAAGTTCCGGGCCTGTTCAAAAGTTCTTATGCCTCGGGCAACGAGCAATTCACCCATAACAGCCGATTGATTTATCTCAGCGGCTAATTTATTGGCTGTCAGGCGATCTGCAGTACTAAGCTGTCGTAATATCCACATATTTTCCATAAAAGCAAAAATACAATTTTTTCGCAATATACACAAGCGAAATGTTAGCATATTTTTTCGTATCTTTGCACAAAACATTTTCTATGCTTAAGAATACCATAGATTTCATATCTCTTGGCTGCTCAAAAAATCTCGTTGACAGCGAGCGTTTGATGCGTCAGTTTCGTGCTGTGGGCTACACGGTGCGTTTCGAACCTGTTTTTGCCAAAGGAGAAATAGCGGTAATTAATACTTGCGCTTTTATCGGTGATGCCCAGCAGCAGAGCATAGAAACTATCCTGCGTTTCGCGCAGCGCAAAAAACAGGGTAAACTTAAACAACTATACGTGATAGGGTGCCTGTCGCAGCGCTTTCTTGATGAGTTGAAAGTAGAAATTCCTGAAGTTGACGCTTTTTTTGGCAAGTTTAACTATCTTGATTTGATAGAGGCAGTAGGTGCTCATCGCTGTTCCGATATCACTTATCAGCGAACATTGACGACTCCTAAGCACTATGCCTATCTTAAGATTTCTGAAGGCTGCGACCGCACGTGTTCTTACTGCGCCATACCAATCATCACCGGTAAGCATAAATCACGCGCCATAGAAGATATTTTGGAAGAAGCCCGATGGCTCGTCAGTCAGGGCGTTAGCGAGCTGATAGTCATAGCCCAAGACCTGACATACTATGGTGTTGACATCTATGGCAAGCAATGTATCGCGCGGCTCGTGTCGGCATTGGCGGATATTGAAGGTTTGCACTGGATTAGACTTCATTATGGTTATCCGACGCATTTCCCCGAAGATTTGCTCACCGTGATGAGAGAACGCGATAATGTCTGCAAATATCTCGACATAGCTCTGCAACACATTAGCGATAATATGCTGACCTTGATGCGTCGCAATATCACTAAACGCCAGACCTACGAACTCATCGGGAAAATTCGCACCCAAGTGCCCGGAATAGTGCTCCGAACAACACTGATGGTGGGACACCCGGGAGAAACGGAACAGGACTTTCAGGAACTGCTCGATTTTGTGCGTGATGTCAAATTCGAACGCCTCGGAGCTTTCGCGTATAGTCATGAACAGGGAACCTATTCTGCTGAAAACTACAAAGATGATGTGCCGCAAAGGATAAAGCTTAGTAGATTGGATAAGTTGATGGCCATTCAGGACGATGTCAGCGAGCAGATAGCGCAGCGCATGACAGGTCAGGTGTTGGAGGTTGTTGTTGACAGAAAAGAAAACGATGACAAGGGAATTTCATATTATGCCCGCTCGCAATACGAGTCACCGGATGTTGACGATGAGATATGCATAGTATGCAAACCGCGACAAGTAAGAGTAGGCAAGAGATATATTGTGCGTATTGATGATTATTTTGATCATACTTATTTCGCTTCATTGATATGAATAACAAGGATTTAATAAACCGTTTAGCTCAGGAAAACGACATAACACCATCTCAATCAGCTGACCTGTTGTCACACACTGTGGAACAACTCTTAGTGGCGCTTGAAAATCAGTATGCGGTAACGATGACAAATCTTGGCACCTTTGATGTCAAACTGCGTCAGGAGCGTATCGTTGTCAATCCCCGTAGCGGTCAGCGACAACTATTACCACCAAGGCTTGCCATGACGTTCAAAGCATCAAAAAACTGCCTCAAACAGGCATCGCAAGAGTAGAGACGAATGTAAAGAAAAATTCTGAATAATGGCAAATAATAAAATCAATATAACGGAGCTGTCGGCAAATATAGCGCAACAGACAGGTGTGAAAAACACCACTGTGCGCAACTTCCTGATAAGTCTTAACACAATTGTTCGTGATGCGCTAAATAGCGGTGAAAACGTGAAAATATCTGGTCTGGGAACGTTCAAAGTGGTTACTACAGAACCACGTAAAAGCATTGACGTAAACACGGGCGCGGAAATCACTATCGGGTCATACCGCAAAGTTACGTTTACGCCGGAGCAAAATATTAAGAGCCGTATTAATAGTCAATTTGCTGAATTGCCCACAATGGATGTTGATGAAAATTTTGAGTTGCAGAATTCAGAGGGGATGAATAGTGATGAGGATATTGATGTTGCAAAAATCATTGTTGACCAGCAGTCGGATGGCGCTGAAGAAGAAATGGTACCATTGGCATCAGCAGAAACAATTGATGAGATTAAAAATCTTCTTGAGGAAATCAACGGACCTGCGCATAAGCAAGATGAAGAACCTGTAGAACAGGATATTAAGCAAGATAAAGATATTGCTGACGATTCGTGTCATGAACAAGAACATGCGGCAGACATAGAAGCAGAATCTCCGGTTCAGGAAAAGCCTTCTGATGCCGTAAAATCAGTGATGGAGTCTGAACCTGTAAATAGTACATCAGAACCAACGCAAATAGTGGATCACGATGCAAGAAATAATATTCAGGAACAGACGACCAAGAGAGTAGCAGAATCTGAATCAGAAAAAAAATCAACACCATTGTGGAAAATTGCGCTGCTGATAGTGATTATCTTTGCCGTAATTTTCGGAGTGTTCTATTACCTGCTAATACATCACATAGAAAAATGGACGGAGCACTATGTCATGCCGGCTCAAGAAACCATAGAACGGCAACTGTCAGAACGTGAAAAAGACGATGAAATAGCCGATTTTGATAACTCGCAAGATGTTCAGCAAGATGTTCAGCAAGATGTTCAGCAAGATGTTCAGCAACAAGTAATAAAGCCCGTGGAACCGCAGACAAAGGACTTGGTAATCACGAAACATGAAAAGCAAGATGTTGACATTTCTCAATATCCGGCAAGGACAACAGAAAAAGTCATTGAGGGTAGCCGACTCACGCAAATTTCACGAAGGCACTATAAACACCCCGATTTTTGGATATACATCTATTTAGCCAATAAAGACAAATTTCCCCGAGGACCGCATAATGTCGTCGTCGGTACGGAACTTGTTATTCCCGACCTTCCGGCAGACGTCATAGACCCCAATAACCCGGCAGCCATAGAAAAAGCAAAAGAACTCCAAGCGACAGTACTTTAGAACTTCGTGTTGGAAACTTCATGCTGGCTACTATGTGTCTTGTACGGACACGCTGCTGTGTGTCCCGCTACCGGGTCAAGTCATTTACACATTTACTATTTGACTATTTACTATTTGACAATTTATTGCGCCATTTAGTAATTTAGTAATCTACAAGGAGTAAGAAGTTGAGA
>DGSV01000125.1 GCA_002394025.1 Bacteroidales bacterium UBA4353 | reverse complement strand
CCCACAGCTTAGAAGGCTGTTGCTCTATCCAGCTGAGCTACCGAACCTTACGATGAGAAACCTCACCGGAGGTTTCTCAAAAGCCATGTAGCTTATTTACGCAGTTCAAGGTCCTTAAGAACGGCACGATAGCGCTCGATGTCACGTTTCTTGAGGTAGTCAAGCAAACGGCGACGTTTACCTACCAAAGCCAATAGAGCACGCTTGGTACCTACGTCTTTGTGGTTTTGCTGCATGTGAGCGGTGAGGTGCGCAATACGGAAAGTGAATAATGCGATTTGTGATTCAGCAGAACCGGTGTCTTTGGCATCGTGCTGAGCGCCGTGTTTCTCAAATAACTCGGCTTTCTTTTCAGGAGTTAAGTACATGATTTTTGTTGATTAAAACAAGTTAAACGATAACGGTTATGCCTCTTATGACATGCCCGCATTTATGCTTTTCATAAAAAGCGACCGCAAAGTTAGTGATTTTTTTTTATTTGGCAAAATGATTTTTGGTAATGTCCGAAAAATAAACTAATTTTGTGTTATAAAAACTATTGTGATTTTATGTATATGAATGTATCATTACATTGGAATCGGCTGCTGACAACATGCCGTTTGGGGTTGGAACAATATCATAGTACAAACAATAATGAGCGTCGTGGTGAGTTTGAGCGTGATTATGATCGCCTTGTTTTTTCTTCGCCTTTCCGCCGTTTGCAGAATAAGACCCAAGTGTTTCCTTTGCCTGGTAGTGTATTTGTACATAATCGTCTGACTCATAGTCTTGAAGTGGCGTGTGTCGGGCGTTCGCTTGCCAATAATGTCATGCGTGGTATTAGAGAGCGCTATGGCGAGTCGTGCGAATTGCTTGATGAGATAGGTTCCATTGTTTCTGCCGCCTGTTTGGCTCACGATATGGGCAATCCGCCTTTCGGGCATGCCGGTGAGCGAGCAATAGGGGCTTTTTTTGCGGAAGGCAATGGCAATGCGATAATTAGTCAATTGCCTAATGAGCAGCGCTGTGATTTTATGTATTTTGATGGCAACGCCAACGCCTTTCGCTTGCTCACGCATCAGTTCAACGGTCGTCGCCCGGGAGGTTTTGTTCAAACATATAGTATGTTGGCCGCCATAGTTAAATACCCCTACGACTCTTCGCACGCTACCCGTGAGAAGCAGAAATTCGGTTTTTTCAAGGCTGACGAAAGCACCTATCGTACCATAGCCGATAAGCTCGGAATAAGTGATGTTGAGCATGTTGTGGGGCACGCTGTACGCCATCCACTGGTGTATCTTGTTGAGGCTGCTGATGATATATGTTATCAACTCATGGATATTGAAGATGCTCATAAATTGGGCATACTGACCACGGCGGAGACGTTAGACTTGTTATTGGAGTTCCAACCCGAAGAGCGGCACGAGCATGTCAGGCAGGTGCTCAATATGGTTCAGGACGATAATGAGAAAGTGTCGTATCTGCGTAGCACGGCTGTCGGGGTGCTCGTGGATGCTTGTACTGAAGCGTTCCTCAACCACTATCACGAAATTATGGCAGGAGAATTAGTACAGGCATTGATCAAAATGACAGATGACAGGGTTAGAGAAACTTATAAGAGATGTTCGCGGCTTGCCGTGAAGCGAATCTATCACGCGCCAGAAGTGCTGGATATTGAGTTGAGCGGATATCGCATCATATCAACATTGATGGACACATACGTCACGGCCGTGCAAACGCCTAATGCTACCTATTCCGAACAACTGCTGGCAAGAGTGCCTAATCAATATCAAGTCTATGATAATGACCTATATACACGTCTTCTGGCAGTGGTGGACTATGTGTCGGGAATGACGGATGTTTATGCCCTTGACCTTTATCGCAAGATTATGGGTATATCAATCACTAATTCATAGCGGAATAGCCATGTCACGAACCGATTTGCTCATCCGACAAAAAATCAGTAACTTTGCATAGTACTTTACAAACAATCATTATGATAAGATACATAAAACTTTTTTGTATGGCAATCATGGTCCTACTTGCGGCTATGTCATGCAAATCAGGCACTACATATTCTGATAATATACCTACTGACAATACTGTCATCAGCAGGATGAAATTCATTCAAGACGATGCAAATCCCGGCATAGAAAACGCGAAGTTTACGATCGAACTGATTGGTGATACAGGTGCTGTTATCTATAATTCTGACTCGTTGCCCGTAGGTACTAAAATAGACTCGGTAGTCACTCAGTTTACCTTCCAATACGCTATAGCCGGTATCGTGATGTACGGAAAGAATGACACCGTGCTGCTTAATAGTACCGACACTATCGACTTTACCTATCAGCCTTTGCGTCTGCGTGTTATATCCGTTGACTATACAAAGCAGCGCAACTATCGTGTCTCGGTGCGTGTTCATAATGTCAATCCCGACCTCTATAAATGGCAGTGTCTGACAACTAACGCTTCGATAGCTCCGTCAGTTAGACAGCAGGCTCTCTTGGCGCAAGACACTTATTGCTGGTTTGTCAACAACGGTTTTGACATAACACTTTACACTTCGACTGATGCCGTGCAGTGGACTCGCGCAGGAGCGGTAGGATTGTCGCTGAACACTGACGTGAAAAATATAATATATCATAACGGTGCGTTCTATGCCGTAGCAGACGATAAACTCTATACTTCCAGCGATGGTTTAGAATGGAGCGTTTATGATGAACACAAGAGTTATGTTGCTATGCTTGGGTTTTTCAGGGATGGACTATGGTGCATAACCAAAGACGAACAAGGCGACCTTTATACTTTCAATATCCTTGAAGGCATTGAGAGCGAATATCCGTTGCCCGATAATTTCCCTGTTAAGAGCGCAGCCAAAGCCATCTATAATTCGCCTACAGGATATCCGCAATGCGTGGTTTTGGGCGGTGTGAGCCGTGACGGAGAACAACTGGGAACGCAGTGGATGACGCAAGATATGACAATTTGGGTTAATGTCAATCCCAATAAAAGGGCTTTCAAAACCGTGGAAGACGCCAGTGCCATATACTATGGCGGAAGACTGTTGCTCTTGGGCGGGTTTAACGAAAAAGGACAAATACGTGATGACTACGTAATGCAGTCGTTCGATGACGGACTGAACTGGGAAGTTGTTAGCACAGGGGATATTGATATGCCTGATGACTTCACAACAAGAGCGGCCGCAAGCATATTCCTCTCCGACGACAAATACGACATACATATTATCGGAGGTGTAACGGAAAAAACTACGCTGGCGGATGTGTGGAAAATAAGAAAAAATTCCATAGACTGGAAATAGAACAAATATTATGCTTTCTGTTGAAAATCTTTCCGTTGAGTTTTCTTCCAAGCCTTTGCTGAACCATATCTCATTCCTTGTTAACAACAAGGAGAAAGTAGCCCTTGTAGGCAAAAACGGCGCCGGCAAGTCAACACTGTTGCGTATCATCGCCGGTGAGGAACAACCTACGTCGGGTATTGTCAATATTCCTTCTGACACAACAATAGGCTATTTGCCGCAGCACCTTATTCTTGCGCAAGATACCACGGTTCTCCAAGAAACCATGAAGGCATTTAGCAAAATCAACGACATACAACAACGCATAGAACACCTTACGGAACAAGTGGCTACGCGGACTGATTACCAGTCAGATGACTACGCCGCATTATTAGAGAGCCTGACGCACCAGACGGAATTATTGCAGATGCTGAGATCTGATAATAATGTTGGTCAGGCAGAAAAAACTTTGCTTGGTTTAGGCTTTATCCACTCAGACTTCAATAGGTTGTGCAATGAGTTTTCCGGTGGTTGGCGTATGCGCATTGAGCTTGCAAAGATATTGCTGCAACAGCCTGATATACTGCTTCTTGATGAGCCCACCAATCATCTTGATATAGAGTCGATACAATGGCTTGAGCGCTTTTTGTCGCAGAGTGCCTCATCGCTGCTACTCGTTAGTCACGATAGGGCTTTCCTTGACAACGTGACGACACGCACTATCGAAATATCATTAGGTAACATTTACGACTACAATGTCAGTTACAGCCACTACCGCGAATTGCGTCGCGAGAGGCATGAGCAGCAAGTCCGCGCATACGAAAACCAGCAGAAAATGATAGCCGATACCGAGGCATTCATAGAACGTTTCCGCTATCAGGCAACAAAAGCTGTGCAGGTGCAAAGCCGGATCAAACAACTTGAAAAACTTGAGCGACTTGAAGTGGATCTTGAAGACACTTCGCGCTTAAGGCTTAAGTTTCAGCCGGCACCGCGTAGTGGCGACTTCCCTCTAATTATCGAAGAACTCGTCAAGCAATATCCTGAATTTACGCTTCAGGGTGTTAATATGACCTTGCGCCGAGGCGACAAGGTGGCATTTGTGGGTAAAAACGGGGCAGGAAAATCAACACTCGTTAAGTGCATTATGGGGCAGATAGCTGATTATTCCGGCACCTTGCGAATCGGACATAATGTAACCCTGGGCTATTTTGCGCAAAATCAGGCAGCATTGCTTGATCAGGAAATAACGGTATTTGACACCGTGGACAGGGCTGCTACGGGAGATATGAGACTCAAGATAAGGGATATACTCGGGGCTTTCATGTTCGGAGGCGAGGCTTCCGATAAAAAAGTTAAAGTTCTCTCAGGTGGTGAGAAAAGCCGACTGGCGATGATACGCTTGCTGCTCGAACCGGTAAACTTCCTTGTGCTTGACGAACCTACAAACCACCTTGATATGCCCAGCAAGGACGTGCTCAAAGACGCTATCAGAGACTTCAAGGGAACGGCGATAATTGTCAGTCATGACCGGGAATTTCTTGACGGATTGGTCGATAGAGTGTATGAATTCGCAAACGGTACCGTAAAAGAATACATAGGAGGCATTTATGACTATCTCGAACATCATAACGCACAAACGGTAGATGATGCGCTGGCTCTGAAAAATGAAATCAAACAAGTTGATAAAATACAGACTCAGACTGAACAAAATGCCAATAAACAGCAGTATCAGGCACGTAAGGAACTGGCAAGACAAATTGCTA
Organism: Bacteroidales bacterium UBA4353; assembly: GCA_002394025.1. GTDB lineage: Bacteria > Bacteroidota > Bacteroidia > Bacteroidales > Paludibacteraceae > UBA3747. The sequence continues at coordinate 2,827 of DGSV01000125.1, read as the reverse complement.
AAGCACGGAAAGAGATAGATAAAAAAGAAGCTGAGATAGAGGCTATGGAACAACAGATTAGTGCATTAGAACAGCAAATGACGCTATGTGGAGAACCTGATAAGGCACTGAAACTATCACAACAATATGCTGATGCCAAAACAGAACTCGAACACAGAATGTACGAGTGGGAAATACTTAACGACAATCTTGAAGAACTAAACAATAAATCATTATGAAACGAGCAATACTTACAATATGTGTGGCTCTGGTAGTGGCAGCCACAGCCTTTGCTAAAGAAAAAAAACTTGTCACAACTTGCTTTAATACCGATATCCACTGCGATAAATGTAAAGAAAAAATAATGAATAATATCCCCGTTTTGGGCAAAGGTATTGAAGATGTTACCGTTGACGTACCTTCTAAAGTCGTGTGTGTTACCTTTAATAGTGCAAAAACTGATAATCAGCGCATTATTGATGGTTTAGGTGCCCTGCGTGTGAAAGCCACCATACAGGAAAACGATGTTCCACAGAATAAGTAGTGGCTCATGCTTCGTAAAGTTTCTTTTTCGCTTTTAGGTTCCTTGGTTCTTGTGCTCATCGCTGGTACTGTCGTAGAAAAATTCTATGGCACATCAGTGGCTATGCGCTATGTCTATACCGCGCCATACACTATAGTGCTGTGGTTTATCGCCGTAGTGACGGCCATTGCCTACCTGATTAGCAATGGCGTGCATCGTCACGTGGCAACCTTTACTCTGCACCTCTCCTTTGCCGTAATCCTGCTCGGAGCGGTTGTCACGCACTGGATAGGGCGGCAGGGCAGCATACACCTGCGCAAAGATGTTGCTTCGGACACCATGCTCGTTGATGGTAAAGATGTGCGACATCTGCCTTTTGTGATAACGCTCAAAACATTTCAGATAGACTATTACCCCGGCACGAGGGCGCCGATGGACTACGTGAGCATACTGCAAGTCAACGACAACAATAAGCAGGTTGAGGGTAGGGTATCTATGAATAATATTTTTTCCTATCGTCATTTCAGGTTCTATCAGTCAAGTTACGACGCTGATGGACTTGGAACGCGGCTCTCGGTGAGTTATGACCCATATGGCATAGCGATTACGTATTTCGGCTATGTCATGTTACTGCTTTCGATGATTGCCTTCTTCTTTCAGAAACATTCACGCTTTGCCTCAATCAGACGCACACTGGTGTGTCTGATTCTGTTAGTGCCTTTAACAGTGTTAGCCGATGACACAGTTCAAAAGCCACGAACACTGCAAAAGGGACTGGCGAAAACTTTCGGAAATATCTACGTATATTACAACGACAGGGTATGCCCTGCTTCGACTATGGCAACAGACTTCACCACAAAACTCTATGGCAAGACTACTTACAAAGGTCTCACCGCAGAGCAGGTGCTCACAGGCTGGTTGTTCTACTACGATGACTGGAAGTCAGAACCCATGATTAAAATCAAGGGTGAGCAGGTTCGCCGCGCACTCGGTGTCACTACCAAATACGCATCACTAAACGATTTTGTCGGGACGGGAAATTACAAGCTGCAGTCGTTGCTCTTGGATAATGAAAAGAATGCACGTGCCGCTGACGAGAAGTTCAACCTAATCAGTATGGTAGCCACCGGTAGTGTATTCAAGATTTTCCCCTATCGTTCGGACAGCGCACAGACTTTGGCATGGTATTCTTGGGTTGACAGACTACCGGCGGATATCGATTATGAGCAGTGGCACTTCATCAAGAATGCCATGAATGATGTGGCGTATAATATCGCTTCGGGGCATAATATCGCTGCCAACAATGCTCTGAAGCATATCCGTGTCTATCAGCGCAGTCATACTTCTGATTCCGACATACCGTCAGAAACAAAATTCCGTGCCGAAGTGTTTTTCAATAAGTTTCAGTACACGCGGCCGCTGGCGATGTTAGCCATGACCTTAGGTCTGTTGTTTTTTATTCTCTATTGCTTGTCGGTGACAGATGTTATCACTCTGCCTCATTGGCTCACCAAAGTTCAGATATCTCTCGTTGCAGTGGTGTTTGTCACTTTGCTTGTTGCCATGTCCTTGCGCGGATATATCAGCGGGCACTGGCCTTTGTCTAACGGACACGAAACGATGCAGTTCCTTGCCATGACGGCGTCTTTTGTGGCTTTGCTGCTCTGTGGCAAGTACCGCATTGCCCTGCCGGCGGGAATGCTCGTAAGCGGTATGACACTCATGGTTTCAATGATGAGCGCCGCGAACCCGCAGATTACTAATCTCATGCCTGTGTTGCAGTCACCACTGCTCAGCATACACGTAGCGGTAATCATGATTTCCTACACAATGCTGGCGTTCATCACTATCAACAGCATCGCAGCATTGATAATATACGCCATTCGGCATGACAAAGAGTATATTACAAAACTGATGAACATCAATGCCTTACTGCTATATCCGGCTGAATTCTGCCTTGTCACAGGCATTTTCATCGGTGCTGTGTGGGCTAATATCTCATGGGGGAGATATTGGGGGTGGGACCCTAAAGAGGTATGGGCGCTAATAACGATGCTCATTTATGCTTTCCCGCTGCATGCCAGTAGTTTGCCGATATTCAAAAAACCGGTATTCATGCACGTATATTGTATCATAGCGTTCTTCAGCGTGTTGTTTACTTATTTTGGCGTCAATTTCCTGCTTGGTGGTATGCATAGCTATGCCTAACGAAAAAAAATGGTCTAACGAATTTTGTAATATCGCAATCTTTTACTAACTTTGCACTCGCTATTTGGGGAAAGATGCCAGAGAGGTCGATTGGGCCGCACTCGAAATGCGGTGAAC
>DGSV01000087.1 GCA_002394025.1 Bacteroidales bacterium UBA4353 | reverse complement strand
GCTTCGGCGTGTCCCACTACCGAGTCAAGTAAGAAACAAAAACTTGTGTCGAGATAAATATAAAAATAGTAAATGTCTCTTACCCCTCTGGCACTGCGTGCCACCTGACTAAGGTGTTCTGAAAAGCACACTGTGCTTTTCATCGAAAAATTTGTGGAGATATTGCAAATTTTTCTTCACCCCTTATCGAGGGGAGGAGTTTTTGACTCGGCATGTTCTTTTCTCTTTGTTCTTTTCTCTTTGTTCCTTGTTCTTTGTTCCTTGTTCTTACTTAACAATTATTTTGCCGTATTGTGATGATGTTCCGGAGTTTATAGTGCTTGCTTCAAGTCGGTAGATATAGGCTCCGGGCGTCATAGTTGCCGTTGGAATGTCAATATTGAATGTGTTGCCGCTATTTTGGCTTCCTGCATATATTTTTCTGCCCTGCAGATCATATATTGTTAATGTCGTGTGCAGCGGTGCATCAGGTCTGTCGTGAGTAACAGCAATATGCAGTGTTTGTCCGTGCAAGACTGGATTGGGATATACGTTGACGTTAATAAGTCGTGGTGCAATACCTGTCTGAACCACGAAGTCCAGAGATTTTGTTGTAGAGTTGTTAAATAAGTCCCACGAGCGGAAAGTCAGACTATGTTTTCCGTCGGCAAGTTGTGGCATAAGGTATGTCACTGTTCCTTCTTTATAACTATCTCCTGTAATATAGTAATCGTTGAGGTTATAGCTTTGTTTTATGTCATTGTCGATGGTGAGCATCAGGTCGTGTCCGATGCCGCTTCCTGCGGTGTTGATGCCGTTGGGGTCGTTCATGAACGCTAGGAAAACGGGTGCGTTATTGACTTTGTCGCCGTTTCGGAATGCAGTACTATTGAGGTATATGTCAATCTGCGGTCCTTGGTTGTCATCATAGGCGTTTTTCATCGATCCGCCGATGATGAATCGTTCCTCATAGCCGTTGGCATCAACGTAGTTGGTGGTATCACTGGCGTAGTAGAGCAGTTTTCCGGTGCCGTAGTTGTAGTGGATGTCTTTGGGTACCATCATATTGATGGTGAATTGCCCATTAACGACTTTTGCTTTTCCTTTGAATAGTGTGCTATTTCGGTCGATGAATGTGTCAACGAAATTGTTATCGAGTTTTGCCCCGTCGTTATTGAGCATTTTCACTGTCGCTTCTTTGTCAAACATCTGTACTTTGACTTCTCCGTTGAAATCGTTCACCGGTATGCTGTCAGCATCGGCTATGAAGCCTTTGATTTCTACTTCTTGTAATGCTTTAATCGTGTCTGTTTCGGCAGGTTTGTTGCCATTGATTAGTTCGGTAACGACTTTGTATGGTTCCGGATATTGCAGTCTTACCGCCGGGTCTCCGAGTAGCGAGTAAGCGAGTCTGTTTCCGGCATCGTAGCCTCGCAGTTTTTCATTCTCGGTGATGGTATTTTTGGCAAGTCGTACGGCATCTCCTATTCGTGGCCATTCACCGTCAATTTTGGTGAATAGGTTGTGCATAAAGAAGTAGTTAAGGAACATATTCTGCGAAGCGAATACTGTCCTTGTAGCCGAAAATACTGCTATCGCTCCCCCTTGTGGGTTGAGCAGCGCATATTCCGCTATGCTCACGTCACGGCGGTCATAGTGTGAGAAGCTGCATGTTGCCAGCACCCAAAGGGCGAGGTTATCGCTCGTCATGTCCCGAGCTTCGGTATGCACAAGCATATTTTCATTGGTGATGGCGAGTGTACTGCCGTGTCCCGTATAGTTGAATATCAGCATGCCGTTCTTGAAGAGGTTGTCAAGTTTGTTTTTGGCTATGGGGTACCGCTCGCCGGCTGCGTATATTTCCTGCTGATATGCCTCGAGGTACATCTTTTGCATATAGAAGTCCGCGACATCGGGCTTTAGCTGTGTTGCCACTGAGTCAGCCTGCCATGTATGCATGAGGTTATGGTCGCCGTCATCGGCGAGGAATATGATGTTATTACGCCAATCGCCGAGTTTACCGTTAGCTATGTAGTCTATGGTTTTGTTTACCATCTGCTGTGCTTCCTGCACGGTGTTGGCGGGCAGACGTCCCACACCGATATGCAGGATACCCATGGAGTCAGTGGCACCGTTGGAACCGTCGATACTGCTCATGATTCCGAAGTAGTCGTCCATGGTGTATGCCATGGGTTCGTAGGTGGAATTGGCTGATTGATATGTTATCAGGGTGTTATTGCCCGCCGTGGTTGTTATCTGTCTGTTGTCGTATGACCCGTCGCCGATTAACAGCAGGTAGCGGAGTGGCTTGCCGCTATGTTTTTCGTAGAGCATTTTGCACATCCAGCGTATTGCCGATGCGTCGGGGTTGCCTGATGAGAATTCGTTATATATTTCTTCGTCGGTGACCACCGCAGTGCTCAATCCATCATATTGCTCATGAGCTTGTGCAAGTTGGTAGGCTTGGCTGAGAAACATTTTGTTGGTAACGATGAGCAGTTCGATGTCGTGCAGTGCGTGTAAATTTTGGTTTTCAACCTTACCCATATTCTGGGGCACAGGCAGTTGAGCTATTTCATTGCTGTTGACGACCGAGTAGCTGTGCAGTGCCGTGTTGCCGGTGAACACCGCGGTATCGCCATGTAATGTGTATGGTACGCGACACATTTGTTGCGGAGTAGTAACGTCAAAGACCAATGTGTTACTGCCGACTCCTGACAGGAAATAGCGGAAAGTGGTTGTTGTCAGGCGGCGGTGGAAGTGGTGGTAAGAGTTATTGAAATTGAAAGCTCCGGAAGTCTTCTTCAAGAACCTATGTGGATGGAGTTCCACCCAGTTGAGGAAGAAACGCCCTTCACTGCCACTGTAGAGGTATTTGATATTGGCTGTTACCGTGCTACCTGAGCTTTTGTATTTGACAGAGACTCGTACCGCGGACCCCGCTACGAGATTTGACGAACTTTTTGCTATCGTGCTTTGGTTGCTCTTATCCAGTACGCTCAAACTAACGTTGGTATATTCGTCGTTTTTACCTATACCATCGGCTATAGCCATGCCTTCAAGTGAGTCAACGGCATAAGGGACATCAAAAGTCACGGCTTTGTTTTCCCCGCCTCGTATGGCTTGTTCGTAAAATTCTCTGCCTCCGGGTGGCGAGGCTATGGCAAGCACGTTGAGTTCATCTTTTTCATATACTATATGGTCAACGAAAGTGTTGACTTTCGTAACGAACTGTTCGCCTTCAGGTTGTGGCATTTCGGCTTCTGCTGCCCTTGCCGGCGCTTCTTGTCCTTCGTCCGTCAGAAAGTAGTAGCCGTAGAAGCTATACGGGTTTTGTGTGTGCACAAAGCGTCCTGTGCTGGCATTATAATCCCATCCCACCGGACCTTGAGCATAGAATATCAGCGCATTACCATTGTCGTAGGCTGCTATCTGGGGTAGGTCGTCATACTTGAAAAGGCTGAAATTCTGTTGCAGCATAGCACCTCCGAAGCCGTAGATACGTGTCTTGGTGGGGTCGAGTCCCATGCCGCGCAGAGTGGAATAGGGTAGTTGGTGCAACCCGCTCTCGCTGACACGGATTTTGAACCACTTACCATTACTCAACACGGAATTGGTGACGTAGCCATGGTCTGTGGCGACGTCGTTTTGGCAGTACGCTAAATAAACTGTACATGCCAAAATCAAGAGTAATATGTTACGTTTCAGGGTCACTTATTTTATTCTGAAATGCATCATCGGCGTGTCGTTGAGTGTCACGTCAATCACGTCATTGATATTGAGATATATTTGCTCGCATGGCGAGCCGGTAAGTATGATGTCGCCGGTGTGAAGTGTGAAAAACCGACTTGTATATGTCACGACCTGTGCGGCACCGAGTAATAATGATGAAGTTGTAAATCTTTGTTTCTCTGCATCATTGATTCGCATCACAACTTCGCTGTTATCCGCCTCTGTTATGTCCTCGATGAAGCCGCTCACGGGTGCCGAGCCATCAAATCCTGTGGCCATGGACCATGGTGCTCGTTGCTGTTCACATTGCAACAGCAAATTTTGAGCCACAATATCCACTGCGGTACCGATGCCATTTATGTAGCGTAAGGCGAAGCGTTCATCGATATTGCGCCCCATCTTGCCTATGCGCAACGCCATCTGCGCTTTAGCCGCCACCAGCGTGGTGTGGTGTGGAATAAAAAACGGCTTGTTGTTATTCAGGTAAGCGGTGTCTGGTTTGACGATAATGGGCTGACCTTGAGGTGGATAAAGGGGCTTACCGGCATACTGGACGTCAGGGAGAGTGATTTGCGCAGTTTCCTGACGTTGGTAATTATATGGCAGACATAATATCTTCATTGACCCAATCTGTTGAACATCACCGCTAAATGGGCATAAATGGATGTATTTTGTACGACAATGTCATGCGGCACGTGTATGCGGAAAGGAGTGAAGTTCCATATCGCTTTTATTCCATTCTCAACCATCAAGTCAGCCACATTTTGTGCTTTGTCAACGGGTACTGTAATGACACCGATAGGCACGTGCATTTTGTCTTGCAAGGCAGGAAAGTTATCAATGTGATGTATTGGTATGTTGTTTATTATCATGCCTTCAAGTTCATATTTTATGTCGTATGCCGCCACAATGTCAAGTCCGAATTGCTTAAGACCACTGTCTTGCAGCAGTGCCCCGCCGAGGCTTCCCACACCAAAAAGTATAGCCCTATGATGACGAGTAAACCCGAGAAAACTTTCAAGGATTGCGATTAAGTCGCAGACGTCATATCCCACACGCGTCCTGCCTTGTATGTTGATGTACGACAGGTCTTTTGCAACCATTGAGGCATCAAGGGCTATGTCGTGAGCTATACGTGTTGATGAGATGTGAGTTTCTCCTCGTTGCTCAAGCAGTTTGACGTATGCTAGATACCACGGCAGTCGCCGCAGGGTAGGCTCGGGAATACTATTTTGCGTGAGTGGCATATTTGTGCAAAGTTACGAATAATTTTTTAATGTACAATATCATTGGGTGTTGTGCCCTCTGGCAGCAGGTCGCTTGACCGCAATGCTGTGGAATGAGTAAAATTTTAATACGAAAAAAATGCTATTTGAGAACTTAAAATCTGCATTTCGTCAATATATAGTCCGTCTAAATCATGAAAAAAAAGTAAATTCGCTTGCTTGAAGCGTGGATATAGCTCCCCGAAAATCTGAAATCATAAAAAATACACATATCATCATGAAGAAAATTTACTCGTTTTTCCTGACTTTGTTATGTTGCTCTGTGCTCTCAATGGCATCGGCAGCCACTATCAAGGTCTACATTCCGCAGGACGGCAGCATGGCCTACTGGAACCTCGGCGCAGTCTATTTCTGGGCTTGGAATACCTCATCTGATGGTGCCGACGTGGTAGCTACCAGTGAGGGAAATGGCTGGTATTCAGCAAATATCAGTCAGTCGAACTTCCTTGTTAAGGACCAAGCCGGTTGGGATAACTTCCCCGGCACATCTCATCAGAGCGTTGACATGACCATCAGCGGCGATGCGTGCTACAGCATGTCCAACGGCACCAATATCGAAGGTAATGGTGACAGTTGGAAGAAAATTCTCACCACAGCCGAGTGCGGCAGCACTCCGACTACCCCGGTTATTCCCGTGACGCCTTCAGGCAGCTATTACGTGGCTGGCTTGAACGACAACTGGGACGCTCAGGCATATCCCATGACCAACGGCAGCCTCACCATCAATCTTGAGGCGGGCAATTACCAGTTCAAAATCACTGACGGCACGTGGGGCGACGCGGGCGTCAACAACTGGGGCTATTATTACTATAACAGCGAATGTTCGACGATAGCCGCCAGCAAGAGCGATGAGGTGAACTGGAACGTGCTCTTCGTGCTTACTGCCGCTTCCGAGGTTACCATAACCTTCGACGGCACGCAGATATGTCTTAGCGGTGAAGGCGGCGGCACGCCCGTTATCGTGCCCACCGGAGACTACTACGTAGCCGGCACAGGACCCAATTCATGGCCCAATAGCGTAGAATGGGACCCCTCGGCAGAGGTTAACAAACTCGTCAATGGCGAGATAACCTTTGAGAACCTGCCCGCCGGAGAGTACAAATTCAAGATTACTCAAGGCAACTGGTCATCGCCGGTATTTGGAGCTGACGCCATAGGTGTGGTGTCTGAAGGTATCAGTGTAACCACCGATAACGATGGAAATATCGTATTCACACTCACAGCCACAAAAACAATAACAATATCATTCCTCAACAATAAAGTCAACATATCCGCTGAAGGCAGCGAGGTGAACCCCGTCGGTCCGGCTTATATAGAATACTCCACGGCGCACCCCGCCGGCATCGAGGATGTGATGCTCCAAGGCTTCTATTGGGACAGCAACGGACCCACAGAGGTCAAGACAGGCACTGGCACAAAGGTGCAGTACACGCAATCGTATTATGGTCAGACACGCTGGGACAACCTTGATGCCGATGCCAGCGAGTTGGCGCAGTACTTCGACCTGATATGGTTACCACCTTCGGCATACTCATCAGGCGGACTGGGTTATCACCCTCGTCAGATGAGCAATCAAAGCGGTGATCTTGGTTCAAAGCGTTCGCTGAAGACACTTATCGAACACCTGCACCAAGGCGGCTGCAAAGTGATTGCCGATATCGTTGTCAACCACCGCGGTAACGCATCGTCATGGTGCGACTTCATACCAGACCATTTCGTTACATCCGATAATACCAATTACGGTTCGTTCCAATTCACAGCCAAACATATCTGCGGCGATGACGAAGTATGGTCAGCCACTGAAGCCGGCGCCAAGACTTGCCAGACGGCAAATCCCAGCAATACCCGCGGTGCTTACGACACCGGTGAGCACTATGACCCGGCTCGCGACCTTGACCATAGTAATGCTTACGTGCGCAACGCCATCAAGGCATACCTCAAATGGCTCCGCCACGAGATGCAGTATGATGGTCTGCGTTGGGACGTTGCCGGAGGTTTCGGACAGAGTTATCTGGGCGAATATGTTGATGCCGCAAAACCATATATCTCCATGGCTGAAAAATGGGAAGGCGATGCTCAACACTTGTGGAGCTTTATAGGCAGAACAGGTAATAAGACTTGCGGACTGGACTTCGCGGTGAAATACTCGGCTTTCAACGATGGTATCAATGCCGGAAACTATAATAAGTTGCGCGGTGCCGGTCTGCCGGGACTCGGACATGCCGAATACTCCGTGCCTTTCATTGACAACCACGACACCTTCGAGCGTTTTGACACCCAGCCGAGCGAAAATAACGAGTTTGGTGGCAAGGGGGCATTCCAGACAGCTCTCAAGGCCCTCGGCACGGCAACACCTACGGTGGCTCAGGCTCGTGGCAATGCTCATATCAACAAAGTGCTGCAAGCCAACGCATTCTTGTTGGCTATGCCTGGTGTTCCCTGTGTTTTCTATCCTCACTGGTATTCACTGAAAGCACAAATCAAGGAGATGATACTTGCCCGTAAGGCCGCAGGCATCACCAATACCAGCAGCGTGAACGACGAATCAGGTAACGGCTACTATAAAGCCACTATCCAAGGCAACCGCGGCGAATTGTTGCTCCGCGTAGGTCCCAATAGTGATTACACCAACTGCCCGAATGGCTACACACGCATGGCCGGCGGACAGTCGGGCGACAACTACGCCATGTTCGTCAAGACTACGGCACAGACAAAACCTGACCTGTCTGTCAGCCCCGCAGGAGGCAGATACATAGGCGGTACCACAGTTACCATGACAGCAACCTTCGGAGGCGTCATCTATTACACACTCGACGGTTCCGTTCCCTCGGCAACAAACGGCACACAGTATACCGCGCCTATCAACATTACCGCCAACAATACTGTCCTCAAAGCAGTGGCTATCAATGCCGCGGGCTCGTCAGCAATACAGTCACACACATATATCACCGAGAACCCCGTGCGCACCGAGCCTATCACCATCAAGTTCTGGAAACCTGCAGGCTGGACGGCATGCAACATCTGGGCATGGAACGACACCGACCCGCATATTGGTTCTTCTTCTGCATCATGGCCCGGAAATGCGGTTATGACTGACGAAGGTGATGGCTGGTGGACTATAACATTTGATATGTCTGTGGAAGTAATCAACGGACTGGTGTTCAATGATGGCACCAAAAATAAGCAGACAGGCGACTACACCGAAGAGGTCATCACCGAGAGCACATGCTTCACATGGTCCGGCGAACGTTGGGACGGACCGCGCGTAGTTCCTTGCGACTATACGGCACTCCCAGAAGTCAAGACAGCGGACATTCGTATCTATCCTAACCCGACAACTGATATTCTCTACATAGATGGTGAAAATGCCGACAACGCTAATATATACGTCTTTGACATAACAGGACGTCAGGTTATCAACCAACGCAACACAACAGGCATGATACCCGTCAACACTCTCACAACAGGCATGTATATAATGAAAGTCGTTGACACAGAAGGACGTCAAATGCAACATCATTTCATTAAAAAATAATACTTAATTATGGTTTCACCCGTGAGAAAGGGTGAAACCATAATTTTTCTTTTTGTCACAAACCAAATTTTATTAATACCATGAAAAAATTAACCGCAATTTTTGCAGCATTACTGCTCTGCATGAGCACTTTTGCAGCAAACATCACAGCCGGCACGAAGTTGTATCTCGCGCCAGGCATGTGGGATGACGGCTCAGCACGTTTCGCGGCTTATTTCTACAACGGTAGCGGCAACGCTTGGGCAGACCTATCGGCTCTGAGCGGTACGGACTACTATGTAGTTGAGGCACCAAGCGGAACGTGGACTAACGTTATCTTCTGCCGAATGAATGGTGGTACGACTGCTAACGACTGGGGCAACAAATGGAACCAGTCCGGCGACCTCGTTTATGACGGCACTAACAACTTGTTTACCATCTCGTCATGGGATAACCAGACATCAGGTTGGTCAACTTACACCGCTGCCGGTGGTTCGACCTCCGAACCTGTTACTGAACCCGAAGGAGGCGTAACATATACTGTTACTGTTCCTTCTGGTACTAATCAATGCTACATCAATGGTGAGGCTACCGGCAATACCTTCGTCAAGATGACGCTGCTTGGCGATGGTCGCTATCAGAAACGCATTACCACAGCGCATACAGGATTGACCTATAACTACTACAGCGGAGCATCAGCCGACTATGTAGAAGTAACAGCCCTCGGTAATGCGGTATCGCCTCGAGCCTATAACGGTAACGATAATGTCGCTGCTTGGAAAGCCGTGGCTGCTGCCGAAGACCCGTCCGACGATCCTGCCGTAGAACCCGGAACAGGTCTGACCTACAACGTGACAGTTCCTGAAGGCA
>DGSV01000117.1 GCA_002394025.1 Bacteroidales bacterium UBA4353 | reverse complement strand
CCTATCGCGGCTCGATGTATCCTGGTGTGAAGTATCAGGTCCACACCTTTGGGTACCATGAATGGATCTCCGTCGCTCATGTCGCTCTCGGTGACCGTGCTGTCTTTGTCGCCAAAGCCGCTTGTCAGGTCCATGAGTTGGTTGACGTCGGTGTAGTCCGAAGTGAAGTTGAGCTCACCGCCGAGGTTAGCCTCTCCGCCGAGCCATTTATTGAGTTCAAGCACGGAGCCTTGAAGCGAGAAATCGGAATTTCCAAGACGTACCTTACTCTGCGCTATGTCGAGTTTATCGGGGGTGAAGTCGAAATCAATGGCCGGCACCTCAACGATATATGGCAGAAGAGCGAATTGTGCCATACCTTCCGTGAGTTTGATTTTGAGGTTGGGGTTCCAGATGTTGAGGAAGTCGAATTGTTGGTCATCTTGCCTTACCGCACCCTCGAAGTGCAGTTGTGCCATCTCGGTATGTATCTGTGAACCCATGGTCAGCGCCACGGCATTACCGGCATATTTCACGTCAGCCTTGATGAGGTCTTTGCGTTGTTGCTGCCCTGCGAGGTTAATGGTGATGTCAGGAGCTTTGAGGTTTGCGCTGATGGTGTCCATAGTCATTGCGAGGTCGTGGCAGCGTAGCGAGGCATTGACTGCGGGTATTGCCTTTTCAGTTGCGGTGTTGTAGTTGACGAATGCTTTGCCGGCTGGCTTGGCGAGGGTTAGGTTGATGTTGTCATAGCGGGCTTTGAGGTCTTGGAATGAGTATTCGGCATCAGCTATGATGTTTTTTAGCGTTTTGGCAGTGAGGTCATTAACATCGGCTTTGATGTCTATGCCCTGTGCCGCGATATCCGTTTTTCCGCCTTGTTTGGCTTTGAGGTCTTGGCTGCTGACTTCCACGTGTGCGAAAGGTGCTCTGGCATTGCCGGATGGCAGACGTAGTGCTATGTCAGCGGCTTTGGCGGCAGCCGTGATGTCGTCGTACTTGACGTCGAAGTCCTCCAGTGCCATTTGTGCCGTGGCTTTGATGCGGTCGAGCCGCGGAGCTGTGATGTCCGACAGCCGCGTGCGCAGAGCCAGGGGACCTTGTGCGGTACCGCTTAGCGCCATATTCTTTGGCAGGTAGTGAGCCACGTCGGGTAAGTGGATGTTGACAGTGCCATTGATGTCAATGAGCATATTGCCGAGTAACTCATCTATTGAACCGTTTATTCGCGCCGAAGATTTGAGGGTTGAGGCGCTAAGGCTGTTGATAAGAACTCGTGATTGAGTGCTATCGTTGAGGTTGAGAACTATGTCGAGGTCGGCATCAACGTCGTTAAGTTCGTAGGGGATGTCTTTATATGAGCCTTTGCCGTTGTTGAGCGTGGTGTGAGCGGTAATGAGCGGCATGTGTCCTTCGTAGTACTCGCCTTGGATATGTGCCTTAGCATCAATATCGCCGTGAATATCAAGTTTCGGGAGCAGGCCAGGCATATTGCGCTCCACAAAAGCCAGCAAACTATCGATGGCTATTGCGTTCGCTGATGCCACATCGGCATTGATACTGATTGTATCATGTGGCATGGCTGCCGAACCGTTGATGTCGAATGCGATGTGAGAAGCCTCGATGGCGGCGTTTGTCATATCGATGGCCAGGCTGTCGATATTGGCTCTGAAGGCGGGTATTGATATTGACAGAGGCTGTTGTGCCAGATACTGCTTTTCACCCATTGCCATACTGGCGCTTTGTGTTGATAGGTTTAGGGAGCCCTGAACGACGCTGTCGCCGGACATGGTGCCCGCAAGGTCGAGATTGACATTTGTGATGTCGGCATTGAGCCCATTGCGTTCATCGATATAGCGTAATCTGGTGCCGTCAAACGCTACGCGTTCAAGGGCTATGGATGTCAATGGCCATGATGACGATGTGTCGGCAGAGGTGGTGTCGGAGCGGAAGACAAGAAAATTCCTTATCCCTGCGCTGTCAGTATATATCATGGCCTGTCCGCCCTCAATGATGAGACTGTGGATTTGCAGGTGGCGTTCGTTGATGAGTTTCTTGACATCGAGCAATCCAGTGATGCCATTCACATGAGCCACGGTATCGGACGGAGCGCCGGCGGTGGTGTTAATCAGTGATACGCCATTAGCGCGCAAACCCAGTTGGGGGAAAGTAGAGAACAGGGTGAACTCCACCGACTCAATTTTGTGGTCGCAAGTGAGGTATTTGCCGGCAAGCCCATCAACGATGGGGGTAACACGAGATGGAGTGAAAACGACATATAGCGCAGTGATGGCAACTATGACGCATAGCAGGATGATAACGCCGAGGCTGATGCCGAAAATCTTGAAAAAACGTTTCATGAAACAGTACCTTTCAAAGCAATGAGTCAACAAAAAAATATTTTAATTCGTGTTTGGTGAGCCACAGGAAGAGGCTTCTAACCCTAATATAACGCAAAATTCGGTAAAAATATCCATATAGCCAAATTTTTTCGTCATTAGCGTAGAGTCAAAAAGATGTTATTCCGAGAATTTTTCTTAAATTTGTATCTACGAAAGAATAAAAACAAGACTAAAAACCTGAAATACTCCTAAATTTACCACTATGAAAATTGCACTTGCGTCGGATCATGCCGGCTATAACATGAAAAAAGTGATAGAGCAGTATCTTAAGCAGCAACATCTCGAGACCTATGATTTTGGGACCTATTCCACGGATAGCTGCGACTATCCCGACTATGCCCATCCCCTTGCTACAGCCATAGAAAATGGTGATTATCAGTTAGGAATAATAATTTGCGGTTCCGGTAACGGCATTAATATGACAGCCAATAAGCACCAAGGCATACGTTCCGCGTTGTGTTGGATGCCCGAGTTGGCCCAATTGGCACGGGCGCACAACAATGCCAATGTACTCGCCTTGCCGGCGCGTTTCATAGCCAATGAGTTGGCGATAGAAATCACCGAGGCCTTCCTTAACACGCTTTTTGAGGGTGGCAGACACCAGAAACGTGTCAATAAAATTCCTTGTCAATAGGTTGATATTGTAACACTTTTGTGGCAAATAGTTTTCATAATTTTACGCCAAAATGTCCTAAAAGTCAAAAAAAAATCGTAACTTTGCATAAAACGCACAAAGCGCACGACAATTTTTATGAAAAAAAATCCGAAAATTCTCTTCATCTCTCAGGAAATTTATCCATACCTCACCGAAAGCAACATCAGGACCACGTTGAGTCGTATGTTGCCGCAATATGCCCAAGCGGCAGGTTGGGAGACGCGGACCTTTATGCCCCGATTTGCGGAAATTAATGAGAGGCGTAATCAACTTCACGAAGTAATAAGACTTTCCGGTCTGAATATCGTTATTGATGATACTGATCACCAACTGATAATCAAGGTGGCAAGTATTCCTGAAGCGCGTATTCAGGTTTATTTTATTGACAATGACGAGTTTTTCCATAGACATAGTAGCGGCATAAAAGATAACGACGGCGCCTTGAGTGATAATGCCGAGCGCAGCATATTCTATGTGCGTGGTTCTCTTGAAACTATAGAGAAGTTGCGTTGGACTCCGGATATCGTGGTGTGCCAAGGGTGGCTGGCATACATAGCGCCCCTATTGCTCAAAACGGCATATCATGACAACCCTTTCTTCCATGATGCCAAAATAGTGACACGCATAGACGACAATACGTCTTTCAAACCCTACCGTGCGGACTTCGCGGACATAGTACGTCTTGATGGAATGACGGAGCAACATGTGGAAAGCATTAAGGGTAATCCCGTTGACTATGAAGCTCTGGCCAAGTTGTCAATACTCTATTCCGATGCGGTGATATACGACACACCTGACGCTCCGAAGGCAATAGTGGACTATGTGAAAGAGTCCGGAAAACCCGTGCTTAACGGCTATGAGAGCGAAGATGTGAAAACGCATTATCTCAACTTCCTTAATACTCTGGTATAATAACGTGCTAAACAGAAATATAATATCATTGGCGATGGGGTCACTCATAGTGACCCTTGCGTTGTTTTTTGTCTCATGCTCTGAAAAAGACGCTACGGTCGGTGTCAGTGTGAGTCCTGAAGCCGATCATGTTTTTGTGTGTGCTGATACATTTCCTGTGGTAACAAAGAATAAGTTGGTGGACTATATTTACTGCAACTCCGATACGTTGTTGCTCGGTAACTATAGCACAGAGACGTATGGCATAACATTGGCAGATATCTTTACTCAATTCGCTATGCTTGAGGATTATAGTTTCCCGCCCGGAGCGGAAATGGACTCTATGTTGCTCCTCGTGTACTACAAGAACTGGTATGGATACTCCAATGCTGCAATGGATGTTACGGTATATGAGATGGACCTCGGCACTTTTGATTACAGCAAGTCCTATCAAAGCAATATCAGTGTTAATGACTACTGCACCATGACGGAACTTGTGGCTCATAAGATGATTAGCGCCATGCATCCCACGGATTCTGTGCTGAATTCCATTACAAACACATATACTCCGGTGGTGAGGATGAATGTTGATGAGCAATGGGCGGAAAAAATCTTCGACATCGTAAAAAAATATAACAGCGACCAAGACGAGTTCAACGAACATTTCAACGGTTTGTATATCACATCGCAGTTGGGTACTGCCACAATGCTTTACGTACATCAAATAGAATTGCAGATATTCTATCACTACGAATATCAGCAAGCCGATGGTACTAAGCAGGTTTATAGTGATATTAAGGTGCTGCCGGCCAATAATGAGGTGCGGACTCTCAACCGTTTTTCGCACCCCAATCAGCAGGAGGTTTTTGACAAAATCAATGAGAACAAGGAATTCAACTACGTAGCGTCACCATCGAATTTCTTCACGGAAATAACATTGCCTATTGATGAAATTGTGGACAAGATATCGTCAGATATTCCGAGTAATAAGGAAGTTTTCGTTAACGGCGCTATTCTGCGCGTTGATGTTGTGAAGACGGAAACCGATGTGCCATCGAACCAGATGTTGCTCATACGCAGCGATGCCGTGGATCGGTTTTTCAAGAATAATGAGGTGGTGTTGGATACGTGCGCGATAGTGGCTACGCTGTCAACGGGTATGAATACCAACGACAGTACTTTCTATTACTATGCGTATGATCTAATGCCGATGCTTATGTATCTCTATCGCAATGACGCTGAACTCAATACCGAGTATCTTGACCTGACACTGATTCCCGTGATGGTGGAAACGCCGGCTACGGGTATCTCGTCAGTAAAACACCTCAACACAATGTCTGCCACCAAGATATATAGTGGCACGAACAAAACTAACCCCATGACGCTAAAAGTGCTGTATAGCGGATTTTAATGTATGAGTATTACTGATTTACGTATTGTTTTTCTCGGCACGCCGGAATTTGCTGTAGCGAGCCTTGACGCGCTTGTCAAAGGGGGCTATAATGTTGTTGCTGTTGTAACTATGCCCGATAAGCCTGCCGGTCGAGGTCATAAGATGTTGACATCAGCTGTTAAAGACTATGCCGTGGAACATGGTTTGCCGGTCTTGCAGCCCGAGAAACTCAAGGACGAGGTTTTCTTAGAACAACTGCGGAGCTATCACGCTGACCTGCAGATTGTGGTGGCGTTTCGCATGTTGCCCGAGGTGGTATGGAATATGCCACGCTTGGGAACCTTTAACCTACACGGCTCACTGCTGCCACAGTATCGTGGCGCAGCGCCTATCAATTGGGCGATAATCAATGGAGAAACGAAAACGGGCGTGACAACATTTTTCCTCAAGCAGGAGATAGATACAGGCAATATCATCATGCAACGCGAGACTCCTATCACCGATGACGACACGGTGGGCACCGTCTATGACCGACTAATGGGCATTGGTGCAGAACTCGTGATAGATACGGTAGAACAAATACTGTCGGGTGATGTTAAGGCTATGCCTCAAGACAATATCGCCGCCGAGGACTTACGACCTGCACCCAAGATATTTCATGACACGTGCCGCATAGATTTTTCGCAAACCGCGAAACAAATTCGCGATTTCGTAAGAGGACTGTCACCTTATCCGTGCGCATGGACAGACCTGATAATCGGTGAAAAACGTTTTGACGGTTGTAAAATATATACAGTGGAAACACATTACGATATGCAAATAGCAACAACCTTGGACGAAGTGCCTCGGGCGCATATCATTAATCATAAGCTATTCGTTCCATGTAAGGACGGTTGTGTCGAGATAGTGGATATGCAATTGCCGGGTAAGAAACGTTTGTCGGCTCGCGACATTATTAATGGTTTGCGATAGCAAGTTCCTGAATCCTATTTTTTCTGGTTTTTTCTAGCTTTCTAGCTTTACTAGCTTTTCTAGCTTTTCTAGTTTTTCTAGCTTTTCTAGCTTACTAGTTTTTCTAGCTTACTAGTTCTTCTAGTATTTGTGGTGTCAAAAGCTCCTCCCCTGCCTTTGGAAGGGGTGAAGAAAAATTTGCAATATTTCCGCAAATTTTTCGATGAAAAGCACAGTGTGCTTTTCTGAACTCCTTAATCCGGTGCCCGCAGGGCGGAGGGGTAGAAACTTTCTAGTTTTTCTAGCTTACTAGCTTTACTAGTTTACTAGTTTTTCTAGTTTACTAGTTTCAATTTTACTCTCTTTTGTCGGCTCCCCAGAACATTTTTGCTTTTAGTGTGCTGAAGAATGTATGATTTCGGAGTCTGACGACTGCCCTTGCGAATGCTGCTTTATGTATTGTGAGTGTGGTGTCACATGAGCGCGTTGATGCATTGCCATCAACAGATAACATATAACTTGATGAACGGCTTTTGATGGTTAGTTGCGTTTCCCAGTTATCAGGTATTACTATAGGTCGTGCCGTGAGGCTGTGACTGGCGATAGGTGCTATCACGAAGCATTGAGCCTGTGGAGACATCAAAGGTCCTCCTACGCTAAGATTATAGGCTGTAGAGCCTGTAGGGGTTGAAAGCAGTAGTCCGTCGGCATTATAGGTGTTGAGAATTTCGCCGTTGATGGTGGCGGTGATACTTATCATTGACGAAAGGTCCTGCTTGAGCACGGCTATTTCGTTGAGGGCATAGTATGTCTCGTTCTGATTGTCGGAGGTGGTGAGTTGCAGTACACTACGCTGTTCTATGTTATAGCGGCGTGAGAGAATATCAGCCAGTATAGCGTCAAATTCTGTTATTTCCACGTCTGCCATGAATCCCAATCGTCCGCAGTTTATGCCCAGTAGAGGTATTTGTCTGTTGGCTATCAGTGATGATGCCCGCAGAAACGTGCCGTCCCCTCCGAGACTGATAATCATGTCGTCATCGGTCATGGCATTGAGTATAGCCTCTGCCGTGGGGCCCTCAAAACCTGTGAGACGCACCATATCAATTCGTTCGGCTACGAGACGACTGATAACTTGAGGCTCTGTCTTGCGTGAAGCTTCGGAACGTAAGTCACTGAAGATACCTATTTTCATGTCGTTGAGATGTTTAACAAGCAGCGGGACACACAGGTTGTTGTGTCCCGCTGTTGTAATGCTAATGATGTTTATTAGAACTTGAATTCCACCTTAGGAGCCTTGCGAGCCTCTTCATCGGCTTGGAAGTAGGGTTTAGCCTTGAAACTGAAAATCATGGCTATGATGTTTTTCGGGAATAGGCGGATAGTGGTGTTGTAGTCTTGTGCCGCTGTGTTATATTCCGTACGCGTAACGAGGATGCGGTTTTCGGTGTTTGTCAGTTCGTCCTGCAGGTTGAGGAAGTTCTGGTTCGTTTTCAGGTCAGGATATGCTTCTGATACTGCCATGAGTCGGCTCAAAGCCATTCCCAGTTCGCCCTGTGCTTTCTGGTATGCCGCAAGGTTCTCTTCGGTGAGGTTGCTGGCGTCGATGGTCACAGATGTGGCTTTTGCGCGGGCTTCGATGACGTCTGTCAGAGTCTTACTCTCACGTTCGCCGGCGCCCTTGACGGTCTCAACAAGGTTGGGAACAAGGTCGGAACGACGTTGATACTGGTTGTCGATTTCAGAAAATTTAGCGTTTACATTCTCTTCCATGGTCACCATATCATTGTAGGTGCCGCATGATGAGAAAGTTAACACTGCCACGATGGCAATAGCAAGTGAAAAAAGTTTTGTTTTCATAGGTGTAAAAATGATATATTATTATAATTGTTTTAGTTTTTTTTTATTCGTCATAGTCATTTTACTCTTCGGTACCTGTTGCGAAGTTGACTTTAGTAACGAATTGTGCTCCTTCATCTGCCTTGAAGTATGGTTTAGCCTTAAAACCGACAACCATAGCCGCGAAGTTATAAGGTATTTTTCTAATCAGAGTATTGTAGTCCTGTGCAGCTTTGTTATACACGTATCTTGCCGCCGCTATGCGGTTTTCCGTGGCTTCGAGTTCCTTTTGCAGTCGCAGGAAGTTCTCGCTGGTTTTGAGTTGCGGGTAGCTTTCCTTCATGGCTATGAGTCGGCTCAACGCTGATGTAACACCTTTTTGCGCTTTTAGGAATTTCTGCATTTCAGCATCGGAGATATTTGAGGCGTCGATTTTCACCGCTGAGGCATTGGCTCGCGCTTCGGCTACTGCTGTCAGCGTTTTGGCTTCGCGAATTCCTGCAGCTTGTACTGTCTGCACAAGGTTGGGAATGAGGTCAGAACGCCGTTGAGTGGCATTATCCACTTCGGACCACGCGCGCGAGGTATTCTCCTGCTCAACGAGCATTTTGTTGTAGAAGCGTGCGGTCCACGTGGCGAAGATCACTGCCAGCGCTAATACACTGATAAATATGGCGATTGTTTTTTTCATTTTTATTCTTCGTATAGGTTGTTTTTTCTTTGACGGGGGCAGTATATTCAAATACTAAATATTCAAATAGTTAATTGTTAATATCCTCTTCCGGCTCCTCCTCCTCCGAAGCTTCCGCCTCCCCAAGAACTGCCTCCTCCGCCGCCTGATGAACGACTTGAGGATGAACTGCTGGAGCGTACTATGCGCGGAATGACGTAGTAGCTTTTGTGTACGTTACCGCAGTTCAAGCATGTGTATGTCTTTTCGCCTTGTCCGGCATGATATTCCGTGGCGTGGGTTATAGTGACGTCCGATGTTTCTTCTACGGTCTTGGCTCCGCATTTTTCGCATTTTTCATAATTAACTTCACCGTCATACGCCAGCACTTTCAAGTTAGAGCATTCGGGGCATACCCACACGTCGTAGTCCATGGATTTGACTTTTTCTTCCGCTATCTGATTTGCTGTGAGATATTTGTCTTCTTCGTCTTCAGATAACAGTCTCATCTCATGTCCGCAGTTGTCGCAGTCGAATGGTTGCCGGCGTATCTTGTCGCGTTTTTTCTTTCCCCACTTCCACAATGCGAGCAGCGGCGGGAAGAGGACTCCGAACACTACCATTGTTGTTGCCAGTCCGTCGGCTCTTCTGAAGGCTATGTCGTTGCTTTCATATATGCGGCGACCCATGTCGCGGTAGCTGCGGTAGCAGAGGAATATCAGGGCGAGCATCATCAGAGTTATGTACCATGATACCCAGCCTGCCCATTCGGGTTCTTCGGCTTTCTTATATGTTGTGAGCAGTTCCGTGCGTACTTCAGGTTGCATGAGTTTTTTTTGAATAACTTCAATACCTCGATATATGCCTCCGCTGTATTCCTCTTTTTTGAAATGCGGTATGATGTAGTAGTCAAGTATTTCTCCGCAGTCGGCATCAGTGAGGTACTGCTCAATGCCACGTCCGGTGTCTATGCGTACTTTGCGCTGGTCTGCAACCCAGAAGATGAGAATGCCGGTGTTTTTTTCAGCTTTGCCTATGCCCCAGTAATTGGCGAGGCGCACAGAGAACTGGTCGTAGGGCACGTTGCCGACGCTGCCGAGCGCCACCACGGCTATCTGCACTTCCGTGTCGTGCTCTATCTGAGCGCATAACGTGTCGATATAAGGCACCACCTGTGGGGAGAGCAGCCCATCGGGATTGCTGACATAGCCGCCACCGAATTTTTTAGGGTCAGGAACTGTTTCCACGGTGTAAACATGTTGCGCTAAAAGGCTTACGCAGGCTATAAGACTAATGAAAGTGAAAAGTTTACGCATACTTATTATCTTGCGAGTGTGTTTTTGCATTGTTAGTTATTTGCAAATGTAAGAAAATAAATTTATTCCTGCAACTTTTTGATAAAATTACTGTCTTTGATATCTCCTCTGACTGCTCTGAAGTCCGCTTCCTGTTCGCTTTCGAGCCCATAGCCTATCTTGGTGAAGTCCGCGAAGTCGTTCATGGCATCGCTGATGACCATTTCTTTGAGTGCCGCGGTAGCCGCATTGCCTTGTTCGATAGCCTGTTCGGTGGTGATGCCTTGTTTTGCTATCATGTCCCGCGCCCAGTTGTAAGCATAGAGGTTGTAGTTGGTGAGCAGGTGTTGCAGCATGGTGTTGATATCGTCGATTGTTATTGCCGAAGATATTTTGATGATTTCCAGAAGTTCTTGGGCTGCGCTGTATGGTATGGTGAGTCCTGCCCAGTCCACCCATTTATCCGCGCCAATGACTTGCGGCATAATTCTCTGTTGAGCAATACCTTGCTGTAGCAGTTGGCCTATGGTATGCTGCAGAGCTTGTTGGTAGAGCTTTATGCCGAGGCTGACCATGGCTGTCTTGACAGTGAAGCCTTTATAGTGAATTTCGTTGCCTGAAGTCTGATCAAGGAGTGTGGTGAGCAGTTCTATGGCATGGGCTATTTTGTTTGCTATGTAGGGTGTGAAGACTGCAGTGTTCACGATGTCAAATCTTGCTTCTTGACTTCTGACGTCCCTTTCTGTCCATTTGACCATATCGCGCCATGTGCCTGCGCTGCGTAGGTTGGCAGCGGGCATCACCATACTCTTGCCATCGCGTTCTATGACGTATGAGAAGGGTAGTTCGCTGGTGTCGAGGTGTTTGGAGTGATGTCCCATAACCATAGAGAAAGCTCCTATATGTCCGGGCCACATGAGGTAGCTTCCCGATGCCGTTTTGCATCCGCGCTCCATAATGCCTTGGTGCAGAGGTCCTAATTTGTAGAGGTGATTGCTTTGGTTGGTGGCGCTGCCGGCATTGAAGAAACTTGTCTGGCAGGCTATGAGCAATGTTGACTTATGGTGCGTGACGGTATAGGGTCCGGCGAATAGTGAGCATGCCTCGCCGTGGAAAGCTTGGCAGTTGGCGAAAAAAGCGCTGTCAACGGCAGAAAATTGTTTGCCGATACGGCAGCCTTCGCCTACGTGTGAGCGCTCGAGGGTGGCACCTCCGTCAACGATACTGTCACTTACTATGACAAAATCGTTAGCTACGACAGCTGCTCCAATGACATTGTCATGTCCTATAGTGCCGCGGTTGAGTTCCTGTACACCATCAAGGATGTTGTCATGCCCGATATTGACATTGAGTATTTTTACGCAGTTGGCGATGGTGTTGCCTTGTGCTATTATGCCGTGTGATGTAGGCTCTTCGGCGAGCATACCATTGAGTTTGCTGACGAGTTGTCTATCGCTTTGGTAGTGGCATACGATGTGTGCCAGTGCTGCTGTGAGTTTTAGCGAGTTTTGTACTTCGCGCCCTCCTCCCTCGTTGATGAGCAACATCTTGCCAGGTCTTTGCGACTCTATGTCTGAAGCGTTTATAGTGCCGCAATTTATAATGCTCACGTTGTCGCCTATGGTGTAGTTGCGCAGCATGGCAACCTTTTCCACAAGTACACCGTTTCCTATTCGGCAGTTGGCGATAGTGCTGTCATATAGTCCATTAGGGAGTTTTGTGCCGGAATTTTCACCACTGATGTCGCCGATAGTGACTTCTCCGAGGAATTGGCAACGCATGATGTGTTCGGTGCGAAATTTGTCGCTGACACGGACTTTTGACCAGTTGTTGCAGCGACACCCTTGGCTTTCAAGGGTGAGTATTTCTGTGGATGTGAGTTGTCGTGACATAATTATTTCTTGTACTTGTCTTTGAGTTTCTCGATATTGTGAGTATCGCGGATTTCGGTGAGGATTTTTTTTGTAAAGGCAGGGAATTCACTGCGCATCACCCAGTCATAGTATGATGGTTCTTTGTCGAGGATTTCCGTGACAGCTTTACCTTTATGTTTACCGAAATTGAATACTATGATATTTTTGTCGTTATAAATGAGATGTCCGGCGAAGTCGGCATTTCGCTTGACGGTAGTATAGTTGGATAGTTTGCTGATGTCCTCAGGCAGGTCTTGATAGCGCAGCAGTTGAGCCTGGAATATCTC
The DNA here is from genome assembly GCA_002394025.1 of Bacteroidales bacterium UBA4353. Classification (GTDB taxonomy): domain Bacteria; phylum Bacteroidota; class Bacteroidia; order Bacteroidales; family Paludibacteraceae; genus UBA3747. The sequence goes on along the minus strand of DGSV01000117.1, from coordinate 15,005 downwards.
GTATGTGGCTTGTGTATCGCCGTTTGCCGAATGAGCGTCCACAAGGTTTTTGTCGCAATAGAATTTATATGCCGCTTTGAGGTTTCGCGGTTCTTTTTTGAAGAAAATGGTTTGTACGTCTATTGTCTTATTATTTTTGAGGTTGATGTCTATTCCTGCTCTGATAAATTCTTCGGCGAGTAGTGGCAGGTCGAAGTGGTCACTATTGTATCCCGCTATGTAGCAGTCGGTGAATACTTGTGCTATTTGTTCGGCTTTTTCTTTGAAAGTAGGGCAGTCGCGTACGTCATCATCAGTGATGTGGTGTACTGCTGTTGTGGATGGCGGGATGGGTATTGTTGGGTTAAAGCGTTGTGTGTTGCGCTCTTCAGTTCCGTCGGGATATACTATGATGTAGCTCAGTTCCACGATGCGGTCGGTGGTGATGTTGAGACCTGTTGTCTCGAGGTCGAAGAACACGATTGGTTTGTCTTGTTTCATGATTTGCGTGGTATTTTTTTAGCGTCAAGGCGGAGTGGCGAGATCCGTGTGGTATCTTACCTCTCCGCCTTGGGGATTGTCAGTTGATGATTATGATTATTCTATTAGTCGTTGAGCATCATGGGCATGAGTAGCATTGTAAGGTCTTCGTTGTCGGCATTATGCAGTGGCAGTATGAGTCCGGGACGAGAGTGGTCTGCAAGGCTGATCATGACTTCGTCACATTCTATGGCATTGAGTATGTCGAGCAGGAAAGTCCATTTAAATCCTATCTCTATGGGATCGCCTTCATATTGACATGGAATCGTCTCATGTGCTGAAATAGAGAATTCTATGTCTTGCGCTGCGAGGTCCACTTGGTTGGTGGATATTGATAGTCTGATGAGGTTGCTGGCTACGTTGGCGCTGACGCCCACGCGACGTATTGCGCTGATGAGTGTCTGGCGGTCGATGACTACGTTGCGTGAGTTATTCTGTGGTATCACGGTGTTGTAGTTGGGGTAGCGTCCTTCGATTTGGCGGCAGATGAGTGTCAGAGTTTCTGTCTGGAAGAGTATATTTTTTTTGTCGAATGTGACAAGCACGTCGCCTTGTTCTTTGCCCAGTATGCCACGCAGTATGTTTGCCGGTTTTTTGGCAAGAATGAATGATGTCGGTGCGTCGGCATGGAAAGTGGTGTTGATGAGTCTCACGAGTTTGTGGGCATCGGTGGCTACTACGGTACCTTTATCAACATCAAGGTCGAAATAGATGCCGTTCATCACGGGACGGAGGTCATCATTGGCGGTGCTGAATAGAGTACGGTTGATGCATGAGAGCAGTACAGGAGCGCTGATGTTGAACATATTGACTTCACTTTGTTCCATGCTGCGCATTTTGGGATATTCGTCACCATTATGCCCCATGAGTTGGTATTGTCCGTTGGGTGATGACATGGTGATGTGGAAGTTGTCGGTATTTATGTCGAACGTTAGTGGCTGGTCAGAGAATTCTTTGAGCAGGTTCATGAGCCATTGCGCTGATATAGTGACTTTTGTGTTTCCTTCATGGTTCTCCAGAGCCATTGTTGACGTGAGTGTTGTTTCCGAGTCGGAAGCTTGCAGTGTGAGCGTGCCGTCATGAATGTCAAACAGGAAGTCGTTGAGGATTGACATGGTGTTCTTGGCTTGCAACACGCGGCTTACTATCTGTAATTGAGAATAAAGCGCTCCGCTATTGATAGTGAAATTCATAGTTTATGATTTTTGTTTGTTACACTTTTTCAGTTTACAAATATACGATTTTATTGTGAATTACGCAACAAAAGGTTCAAAAAAATCAAATGCGTCGTGTTATTTCGTTGAATGATATGGTAAGCATAATATTCTTTCCTTCTGGTGTGATGGCTTTCATGGGTGTTTTGAGCCATTGTTCAAGGAGTTGTGCTTGTTGTGTGGCGTTTAGTTGTTGTCCTGCTCTTATTGCGGCGTTACGTGCCAGTGCCAATGCCATTTTTTGTTGTCGTGTGGTATTGGTTGTTTGTTCTGTAGCGGTAGCGAGTATATCGTTGAGGGCTTCTATGGGGTTTCCATCGCCCAATTCTGCCGGAACAGCGGTGACGCTGAATGCCGTGTTGCCGAATTTCTGTATCTCGAAGCCGAGGCTCTTGATGTCATCGAGCATTTCGCGTACTATGGCTGCTTTGTCGATATTGATTTGCCATAGTTCGGGGAATAGCAGTTGCTGCGACGCCTGTTGTTTTCCGCTTTGGGTTGTGTAGTGGTCATAGAGCACGCGAGTATGTGCCCGGTGCTGGTCTATCAGAACGAGTTCCGTGGCGGTGCGACATAGTAGCCATTTGTTGTCGAGCTGGCAGATGAGAGCTATATCGTCCTGCTCGATGAGTTGTTGCTGTGAAAGCTCGCTATGGGATTGAAATCCTTCGTAGAGTCGCTGCCAGTTTTGTATGTCTTGGTTTCTGATACCTGTTTCTTGTTTCCAAGGTCTTGTTTCCTGGTTGCCGTTCCTGTTCTGACTTTCATGTCTTTGTTCCTTATCCACTGTTCTTTGCTCAGAACTTTTGAAAGGGTCGTATCCGTCATAGCCTGTTGAGGGCATCGTGAGCGAGGCGTTGCGTCGCGGGTCATAGGTTGGTATGTCCGGTGCGTCAGTTTGGTCGAAGTCGAGTGATGGCCGTGCATCGTATTTGCCCAGTGTTTCGCGAACTGCGGCATAGAGTAGGGGCCATATTGATTGTTCGTCGGCGAATTTGATTTCCGTTTTCGTGGGGTGTATGTTAACGTCGATGTCTTGCGCGGCAATGCTGAAGTAGATGAAGTAGTGGGGCTGTACGTCGTTGGCGATGAGTCCTTGGTAGGCGTTAATCACCGCTTTGTGGAAGTACGGGTGGCGCATATACCTGCCGTTAACAAACAGGTACTGATAAGGGCTTTTCTGGGCTGATTCGGGTTTGCCTATATAGCCTTTGATGCTGAGCAGTTCCGTCTCGGTGTCTATGGTTAGCAGTTGGCTATAGAAGTCTGTCTTGCCTGTTTTGCCGAGCAACTGCGCTATGCGTTGTTTTGTGGTTCCGGGTTCGAGGTTGAATACCTGTTCGTCGTTGGCGGTGAATGTGAAATGCACTTTTGGATATACGAGTGCTATTCTGTAGAAGTCCTGAAAGAGGTTTTTTAGTTCTGTACTATTGGTTTTGAGAAATCTGCGTCGTGCCGGAGTATTGAAGAACAGGTTTTTGACGGCGATAGCTGTTCCGTATGGGCATTGGCAGTAGTCTTGGCTGATGACTGTCGCTCCAGCCATTTCTATTTTAGTGCCCAGCTCGTCTTCTGGTCTGCGTGTTGTCATATCTACCTGGCTTACAGCGGCTATTGATGCTAATGCTTCTCCTCGGAAGCCCATGGTTTGCAGGTTGAAGAGGTCTGTTGCAGTGCTTATCTTGCTTGTTGCGTGCCGTTCGAAAGCCATACGGGCATCGGTGGGTGACATGCCTTTGCCGTCATCGATAACTTTGAGTAATGTTCGTCCTGCGTCACGCACAATGATGTCGATATGCTGTGCTCCAGCGTCTAAGCTGTTCTCAACTAGTTCTTTGAGTACTGAAGACGGTCGCTGCACGACCTCTCCGGCGGCGATTTGGTTGGCGACGGTGTCGGGGAGCAGATGTATGATGTCGGACATTTGTTATGAGCAGGTTATGTGTTTAGTGTGGCTGTTAGAAGAGGTATCTATATCATCTTTTTAGAGCCAAAAGAAGAATGCCATAATCAGCAATGCCAGTAGTATGATGAGAAATCTGGTGTTTGTTTTCCGGCTTTCGTTGACTCGCTGGCTTTCTCGGTGTGTCGCGGCATTGCGGAATGAGCCTCGTTGTAGCGCGTGGTGATAGTCCTCACCGGCTTGACTCTTGCGTTCTCCGCTGACAAGCTCTCGTTCGCGGCGTTCTTCCTGAAGTTCGCGCAGACGTTCTTTACGGCGCTCTTTTTCAGGGTCGTAATAGATGGGGCGATAGTCCCACTCGCGGGGTTTGTTGAGTTTCGGGAATAGGATGCTCATGATGGTAACTTATTTAAGATGCAAATTTACATTTTTTCCTCGGAATGGCAAGGGGCAGTGGCTATTTGCAACAAAGGCAGTGTCACAAAGGGTCGCAGTCCGATTTTAGGGTGTGGCAGGGTGAGGTGCTCATCGCTGATAGTGATTTGGCAGCTGTTGTGACCGCAGAGGGAGAACATCTTGAGCAGGTCTATGTCTATGATTCTGTCGCGGTGTATGCCGTTAATGGTTTTGGTATCTCTACCCATTAGGAGTTCAATGCGTTGTGTTGTTGTCAGTAATTGGTGCGGGTTAAGTTGTGTGGCTATGGCAACGACTTGGTTAACGAAATAGTTTTCGGAGTCAAAATCCACGGGCATGGTGTAGTAGAGCTCTGACTGCTGGAGTATTGTGCCGACATTGTTTTTCAGCTCCCGTATAGCAAGGAGCATATTTAATTCACGCTCACCGATGTTGCTTCCGAGTCCGAGATATGCGAGGTATGTCATTTTGCGAGCAGTCCTTGTGTTACGTTTTTGCGGAACAGCAGTAGTATGCGTCCTTTTTGATATTGTGCCGTGATGGTGTAGTATGCTGCTATTGTTATCGTGGCTCCCCATTTCACGGCTTCGGAGCATAGTCTAATGCAGTATGCCACAGCTCCGTTAGCCTGTGTGCGCAGTCTTTCGCTCTGTCCTACGCCATATCCCAATCGGGCTATGAATTGGTCGGTGGTGCGATGTTCGGGAATAACATGCTGCACCTCGATATCCGGTAGGTAGGCTACTGTCATTCCGTTATCAACAATTCTGTAGATGATATCCTTTTCCTCGCCGGCCAGCAGGTTGTTTTTGTTTCTGCCGAGAGTGGTATTGAACATACCTACGCGTTTCACAGCATTTCGTGACAAGCCCATATTGGCTCCTATGGGGAATTTGCCGTGCGGGAAGTAGTGTTTTTCATTTCCCATATCAAGCGCCGACACGAAGCCCATTGACCAGCGGCTATACCATAGTGGCGCATGGGGTTCGAAGAGTGGTGTTATCTTTCCTCCGAAAGCGTCAAAATCAGCGTTGTGGAGGTGTTTCTCAAGATTAGTGAGATAGTCGTGAGCCACGTAGGCATCGTCATCGAGGAACACGTACCAATCACCGTGCGCTTCCCTCAGGCCTCTGTTGCGTGCGTGTGACAGACCTTGTTCTGTCTCAAGGTGGTAGTGGTAGTTGACGTTAGGGTATGCCGTGGCAAATCGCTCACAGACCTGTGCTGTGTCGTCTGTGGAGTTGTTGTTGATGACCATCAGTTCCCATGAACCATGATAGTCGTTCTGTGCCAATAGCGACAAGCACCGATAGAGGTATGCGCTGCGGTTGTATGTACAGACGATTACACTTATAAGCATTATACAACGAAATTTTCGGGGTGTTTGCCGGTAAAGCCTTTGTAGTATTCTTTGATTTTTTTTATGTCAGCTTCGACATCGCCCGAAGGCATTATTTCTTTTCCTATTCCCACGCGTTTTTCTTTGTAGTCAATGTATGCCAATTGTATAGGCACTTCGGCTTTCAAGGCTATGAAGTAGAAGCCTTTCTTCCAGTCGGCATTGGGTTTGCGTGTTCCTTCAGGAGTTACCGCAAGGATGAAATGGTCAGTAGTTTTGATATGTTGAGCCATCTGGTCGGTGATGGATGTGTGTTGTGAGCGGTCAACAGGAAAGCCTCCGAGCAGGCGGAAGAACCATCCCAGAGGGAACCGGAACCACTCTTTTTTCATCAGGAAGTGCGGTTTACCGCGTTTGAGAGTCGCGAAAGCCAGTAGTCCAACCCAAAGGTCGGTATTACTCGTGTGAGGTGCCACGCAAATAACACATTTTTCGCGATTGGGAACGCTATGTTCAACTCTCCAGCCGAACCATGAAAGAATATTCATATCTATACTATTTTGAAATTTTCAGAAATGAACTTATACTTAAGAGTTTTTGTTTATGACTGTGTTATGTAATCACTCAGTAATGACTTTTTTTGTATAGGTCGTATCTCAGTTCTATGTAGATGTCGGCATAGGCGTAGTCCAAGGGTACATGGTCGAGGTGCTTGCTCTCATTCTGTGTTATGGTCAAAGTCTGTGTGCCATATTCTATCGTGATAGAATTGTTATTTACTTCTTTGAGAGTGAGTGTGCTGAAACGATGTGCTATTGAACTTTTCCACCATTTGTTGCTCACTATTGTTTTGAGGTTCATCCCCACGGTGGCTTTGTTTAGCAGGATATATCCGCAGTATGATGATATGTTATTGCAGCCGGGGTCGCATGCGGTGACATAGCCATTGACGCAGATCATCAGCCAGCGAGCTTCGCTCATCATGGTGTTGAAATGCGTGGTTTTCATGTCATGGTGATATTGCTCTATTGTGTTTCGATAGAGTTCTTGATGTGTGTGCGTGACATGGTGTGTGGCTTTCATGCGCTGTCGGTGTGATACGTGATTAGTCGTACTTGATATTGTCGATTAGTCGTACCGGTCCGCAATAGACGGTGACGCATCCTATCGCATTGTTCCAAGTGTCGGTAGGTAGTAGTGTGTCCTGATCTACGATTTGGTAGTATTCTACCGTGAGTCCCGGTATACGGTTTATTTGTTCCACTACCCAATGCTGCACGTGGCTTACGCTTTGCATGGCAGTGAGTTGTCGGCTTTCGAAGAGTATGTGTGAGATATTGACTGCCGTTTGTTTTTCTTGTTCGCTCAGTCGTTCGTTGCGGCTTGACATGGCTAGTCCTGATGCTTCGCGCACTATAGGGCATCCGATGATTTCTATGTTGTAGTTCATCAGTCGTACCATACGTCTGATGATAGCGAGTTGCTGAAAGTCTTTTTCTCCCAAGTAGGCTCGTGTGGGTTGTGCGAGATCGAAGAGTTTGCTTACAACTTGCACCACCCCGTTGAAGTGTCCGGGGCGATATTTTCCTTCCATGACTTGGTCTAATCCTCCGAAGTCAAATTGGAATGTGGTTTTCATTTCTTCGGCTGTGTACATTTCTTCGGCTGTAGGATTGAAGACGAATTTCGCTCCTTCTTTTTCAAGCAGTTCAGCATCGCGTTCTATGTTGCGAGGGTATTTTTCAAAGTCCTCGGCATTGTTGAATTGTGTGGGATTGCAGAAAACGCTGACGATACATACGTCGTTTTCTTTTACTGCCCGGAGCACCAGTGAGCAATGCCCTTCGTGCAGTGCGCCCATGGTGGGAACAAAGCCTATCGTTTTGCCGTCGTGGCGCAGTTGGTCAGTGATGGCCTTGAAGGCTGATTTGGTATGAATGAGTTGTATCATGATGTTTGTTTTTTGATGTTTGTCATGCAAAGTTACGGAAAAAATATGGTAACATCGCAAAAAACGCGAGAGTAAATGCTCTCGCGTTTTTCTTTGCCGTTATGGCGTTTGTTCTTAACTCTTGTTTATTCTTATTATTTGTCGTAGAATGTTTCTGAGCCTACGGTGCTCATAGCGCAGCGGAAACCTATTGTTGATGCGCAGCGGTCTTGGTCAAGGTATCGGCGTGTAGATGGGTTTAGCCAATATACGCGGTCTTTCCATGATCCGCCTTTATAGACACGTGTGTTGACTGTTACTTTTGGTGCCAGCACATCTGTTGGGTCAATCATGCGATCCGGGTCAAGAGCGGCAAGTGTTGCGCTATCGGGGTGCAAGGGGAAGTCAGTGTCTATCAAAGATGCTGAGTCACCGTCGTTATAGTCACGTACGTCTTGTGTCTTTTCCTTGACTTCCATGGCAATGCAGCCTACTGAGTCGATGGCGTAGAAGGGGTTGCCTTCTTCATCATAGTCCTCGATTTTTGGTTCGAGATATACGTTACCACGGAATGAGTTGTACTCTACCATGTCTTGGAATGTTGTCTCGCGATATACATCAAGTACCCATTCGTTGACGTTGCCGGCCATGTTATAGAGTCCGTAGTCATTAGGCATATATGAGTTCACGGGTGCTGTGATTACGTGGTGGTCGTTGAGCATTTTGGATACGCCCATGTAGTCGCCTTTGCCACGCACGAAGTTGGCTTGGAGTTGTCCGGCGATTTTTTTGTTCATATTGCGTGAGCCGTATCCGCTCCAGGGATATATCTTGCCTTCGATGGTGAGTCCTTCGTCACCGGCTATTGGAGCGTATGCCGCGAATTCCCATTCGGCTTCTGTTGGCAGACGATAACTTGAGCAGAGGAAAATACCGTCAGACATCTGCACACGGCGCGGGTTGCCAAAGAGGTCTGCTTTGGTGTGCTTGCCGGGCACGGGTTCATAGGTTTTGTCAAGCAGGTACTTCTGTGTGTTGAACACGAAGCCGTGTGCTATGGAGTCGTATTCCATTTCGTACGCGGGGTCAAGCTGTGAGAAGTCCGGTGCTTCTATCAGTCCATTGGCTATGAGTGCCATTTCGTTGACTCGGTCGGTACGCCAACGGCAGTAGTCCATAGCCTGAAGCCATGTGACGCCCACCACGGGATAGTGGTTGAATGCCGGGTGCTCGTAATAGTTTTCGACGTATGGTTCGTTATATGCGAGTTCTTCACGCCATACTGTTACGTCAGGGCGTACTTTTTTAGCGAGGTTAGGTGCCGTGCCGTCGAATACTATGTGCATCCAGTGCTCGTATTCGCGCCAGTTGAGGTTAGTAACCTCATATTTATCCATATAGAAACTGTTGACGGAGATGTCACGTTGTTGGTTGTTACGCGGTGCTGTAATGAATTCACCTTTTTCACCTATCGTGAACGTACCGCCTTCGATGGGCACCATACCGGGAGGGGTTGTAGTAGTGAAGCCCTGCTGAACTTCAAAGCCTGTGGACTTCTTGTCGTTGTACTTCCAACCGGTGGTGTTCGAGATGTTACCGCTTAGGTCATTGTCTCGACCGGCGCACGACGCCAATACCAGCGCCGCCATCATCATTGCTAAATGTTTTACGTAATTCATATTGGTCAATATAAACAAGAGTATCTTAATCTTTCGTATTTTTATACCTATTTATTTGTTGCACTCATTTTTCGCTGAAATGCATTTCGAATTGCAAAGTTAAACTTTTTATGCCGAATTAAAAACAATTTTACTGAAAAAATACAGAAAAAAGTCAAAAATTCACCAAAAAAATGCGTTTTTACATTGCTGTCAGATGTTTTTCGGGTTTTTATTGTAGTAGTTTTCTTTTTTCGTTTCTGATTTCTTGTATCATAACCGCTGGCCATTTCCAGTTTTGGTAGGTGATTTGCGCTATTGCCGGTGCCAATATCATTCCCCAGAGGTTCATGTTGAGTTTTGCGAGGAATATCAGTAGCAGTATTACTGTTGCGGCTCCCGACAACAGCGATGGTATGAAGAATGGTATTTCGTTTTTCGCCTGAATGAATGCCGCCGCTACAACGTGATTTTTTTCGAGCCACGCCACTATGAGCATCACTATGAGCATTGTTGTGGGCATGAATTGCGTGTCGCTTCCTATGATTGCCAGTGCCCAATCTCCTAACAGGCAGAATGTTATTCCTCCTACGATCATGGTGGCAAGCAGTATTGCTTCCGCCTGCCAGAATTTTCGTTCTACGCTTCTGATGTCGTTTTGTGCTCTATATTGCGCTATTTTTGGTGTGTGGGCTTGGTAGAATACCATTCCCATTCCTCCGAGTACCTCAATGATTTGCGTTGTGATGCCGAACTGGGCTACTTGTGTGAGTGTGAGGAATAAAGGTGCGATTATCACTGATGAGCGGTTGACGAGGAAGCCCCCGAGGTGTGTTAGTCCTACTTTGACGGCATTAGGCATAATGGCTTTGAATACTTGCCGGATATTATCTGTGTCGGCAGGAGGGAGTAATGCTTGCATCTCGTTGGTGAAGAAGACTTTGCGTGATAGGAAACGGCGGATGGCGTAAGACACTAATTGCCCTGCCACTATCGCCGAGAGTCCAAAACCGAGGTAGAGCATCGTGATGGCGATGATGATGTAGATGGCTTGTCCGAGTATTACGATTTGTTTGCTGCGTTTGACGTATCCTTTGCCGGTAAGCAGTGCGTCGTAGTAGAGGGTATAAATGTTGTATGCGTTGAAAACCACCAACATAGCCCATGCTGCTATGGCGTCAGTATGATCTCCCTGATAGGTGTCGAGTATGTGGCAGAAGTATGGTGTGCCGAGTGCGAGCAGAGCTATGATAAGAGCCAGTGCCACTCGTGCGTAGAAACGTCGCATGGCGGCAATGGTGTCGCTTAACAGTTGATAATCAACTCCGCTGTCGAGGCTGTCATGGTCTATACCATTGGCTTGGAGGTGTCTTAGGCCACTAAATATATATGTGATGTTGCGTGCGAAGGATGGTGAGAAACCGAAATCGAGCAGTATGACCAGCTGGTTAATAGTTTGAAACACCGACCACATACCCACCGCGTATGCCGGTAGGGTGTGTAGTATGAAAGGCAGTAGGATGATTCCGGCGCCTATGGTAAAAAATGTCGCGAGGTAGCTCCACACGACATCTTTACGTCCTATATTTTCTACTCCTGACGTCAAGTTGTGGTAGTGAGCGTTTAGAGTCTTGCGTCAACTAGTTCACGTGGTACGAAAGCTTTGACATCGAATACGATGGCTCCTTGCTGACGATATTTTTTGAAGTCGAAGTTACGGAATTGTTCATGCGCCACGCATGCCACTATGGCTTGGTAGTGTTTGTCGGGGTCTATGGCAGGAATGAGTTCGTGATGGTATTCGTTCTTAACGACTTCGGGGTCAGCCCATGGGTCGTAGATGTCAACAAGGCATCCGAAGTCTTCCATTTCATTGCATATATCCACGACTTTGGTGTTCCGGCAGTCGGGACAGTTTTCTTTGAATGTTACGCCGAGCAGCAGCACGTTGGCGCCTTTGATCTTCTGGTCGTGCTGAATCATAAGTTTGAGGGTTTTGTCGGCTATGAACTTGGCTATGCTGTTGTTTACGCGTCGTCCTGACAGTATCACTTCGGGGTTGTAGCCCATGGCTTTGGCTTTATGAGCGAGGTAGTAGGGGTCCACACTTATGCAGTGCCCTCCAACGAGTCCGGGGCGGTATTTGCGGAAGTTCCATTTGCTTCCCGCGGCTTCTATCACGTCGTTGGTGTCAATGCCTACCCGGTCGCAGATGAGTGCCAGTTCGTTCATGAAACTGATATTGACATCGCGTTGCGCGTTTTCTATAGCCTTGGCACATTCGGCGACTTTCATGTTTGGGGCGCGGTGTGTGCCGTTGAGCAGTATGCTGTTATAGAGGTCATCTACGAAGTCGGCTATCTGAGGTGTTGATCCCGATGTTATTTTTTTGATGGTTGTCAGTGTGTTTTCCTTATCGCCGGGGTTGATGCGTTCAGGGCTGTAGCCGCAGAAGAAGTCGCTATTGAATTTCAGACCGCTGATACGCTCCAAAACGGGTACACAGTCTTCTTCGGTGCATCCGGGATATACCGTTGATTCATAAATGACTATATCTCCTTTTTTTAGTGCTTTTCCGAGCATGGCGGTGGCTTTGAGCAGAGGTGTGAGGTCGGGGTTGTTGAAAGCATCTATCGGTGTGGGCACCGTAACGATGAATACGTTGGCGGCTTTGAGGTCTTCTTCATTGCTCGAGAAGCGAAGACCATTCTTTTTGGTTGTCTGCCATAGTGTTGTGGCTTCGCGCATGCCTACGAGGTCTGCCTCTAAGGTCTTGTCCTTGCCGGCTTCAAGTTCGCTAACACGTGCTTTGTTGATATCAAAGCCTATCACGGGATATTTTTTGCCATATTCGATGGCGAGGGGCAGTCCTACATAGCCCAAGCCGATAACGGCGATATGAGTGTCTTGGAGAGTCATTTTTATTTGTTATTTAGCTATTTAATGTTTTTTTTTCGAAATTTTGATTTTTCGATGTTTTGTCTTTATTCCTTATTTTAAAGCACTATGTTAACGATTCTGCCCGGCACAACGATTATTTTCTTGACTTGTTTGTCGGCGAGCCAGTTTTGTGCTTGTTTGTCGGTGAGAGCGAGGTGCTCTATCTGGTCTTTGTGCATGTCGGCCGGTACTTCGAGTGTGAAACGAACCTTTCCGTTGAATGATACAGGATATTTTACTGTACTTTCCACGAGGTATTTTTCGTTCCATTCGGGCCATTGTGCGTCAATGACGGATGTATTGTTACCGATTTTGTGCCATAGTTCTTCTGCTATATGCGGAGCAAACGGGCTGATGAGTATTGTAAGGGGTTCAAGTATAGCTCTTTTGTGGCATTTGAGCTGTGTTAGTTCGCTCTGACATATCATGAAAGCCGGTATGCTGGTGTTGAATGAGAAAGTTTCGATGTCTTGCGAGACTTTCTTGATAGTTTTATGCAGGCTTTTGAGTTCTTGTGGCGTAGGTTGTTCGTCGTTGATGTCGTCGTATAGCGTCCAGAGTCTTTTGAGGAATCGGTGTACTCCGTCTATGCCGTTGGTGTCCCAGGGTTTTGATTGTTCGAGTGGTCCGAGGAACATCTCATAGAGTCGCAGTGTGTCAGCACCGTAATGTTCCACTATATCGTCGGGGTTGACAACGTTATAGTAGCTTTTGCTCATTTTTTCGATGGCATTTCCGCAGATGTATTTTCCGTCTTCCAGAATGAATTCGGCCTCTTGATATTCGGGCATCCACGCGCGGAAGGCTTCGATGTCAAGTATGTCGTTATGAACGATGTTGACGTTGACGCGAATTTCCTGTGTGTCGTAGTTGTCTTTTAGTCCGTAGGAGACGTATTTTTTTGTTCCCACGATTCGGTACACGAAATTCGTGCGACCTTGTATCATGCCTTGGTTGATGAGTTTTGCGAAAGGTTCGTCGCGACATATCAGTTTGAGGTCGTAGAGGAATTTATTCCAGAATCGGCTGTATATGAGGTGTCCTGTGGCGTGTTCGCGTCCTCCGAGGTACAGGTCCACTTGTTGCCAGTATTCGTTGGCCTTCCGGCTGACGAGTTCGCTATCGTTATGGGGGTCCATATATCTCAGATAGTAGGCCGAAGATCCCGCAAAGCCGGGCATGGTGCATAATTCAAGAGGGAATACCGTGTTGAAGTCTATGAGGCTGTTGTCCACTACTTTGCGTTGCTGTTCGTCCCATGCCCAATGTTTGGCGTTGCCCAGTGGTGGCTGTCCGTCTTCCGTGGGTAGGAATTTATCCACTTCGGGTAGTTGCAGAGGCAGACATTCAAGTGGTAGCATGACGGGGTAGAGCTCGTCGTCCTTGGACTTTTTATAATATACGGGAAATGGCTCGCCCCAGTAGCGTTGCCGGCTGAATATGGCGTCACGCAGGCGATAGTTGACTTTGACGTTGCCTATGCCGTGTTCTGTGATGTAATGTTTTGTTTTGGCTATTGCTTCTTTTACCGTCAAGCCGTTGAGATTTAATAAGTTTTGTTCCTTGTTTTTTGTCTCTTGTATCTCAATCGGCGAGTTCATCATGATGCCTTCTTTTGCGTCGAACGATTGTTGTTCTACGTCGGCACCTTCTATGAGCGGAATGATAGGCAGGTTGAAATGTTTGGCGAACGCGTAGTCGCGGCTGTCGTGTGCCGGCACCGCCATGATGGCTCCCGTGCCGTATCCGGCGAGTACGTAGTCGCTGATATAAATAGGTATTTTGGTTCCCGCTATGGGATTCATGGCATAGGCTCCGGTGAATACTCCGGTGACTTTTCGGTCGGCTATGCGTTCGAGTTCCGTGCGGTGTTTCACTACATCGAGGTATTGTTTCACGGCATCGCGCTGTGCTTCCGTAGTTACGAGAGGTACGTATTCACTTTCCGGTGCGAGCACCATGAATGTCACGCCGTAGATGGTGTCGGCTCGGGTGGTGAATATGGTGATGTCCAGAGGTTTAGGTTCTATGACTTGGAAGTGCATTTCGGCGCCTTCGCTGCGTCCGATCCAGTTACGTTGCGAGTCTTTGATGGATTCTGACCAGTCGATGGTGTCCAACCCGTCAAGCAGTCGTTGCGCATAGGCGCTGACGCGCAGGTTCCACTGTTTCATAACGCGTTGTTCTACGGGGTACCCTCCGCGGACTGATAGTCCGTCGCTGACTTCGTCGTTGGCGAGTACTGTGCCGAGCTTTGGACACCAATTGACTTTAGTATCAGCCAAATATGCTATGCGGTCGTTCATGAGTGTTTGCTGTTGCAGAGCCTCGTCCATGGCGTTCCATTGTTGGGCTGTGAGAGTGAGTTCTTCTGTTGCTGCAGCATGAAGCCCTTTGGTGCCTTGAGTTGTGAGGTGCTCAATGAGTTCCGTTATAGGTCTGGCTATTTGTTGAGCTGTGTCATAGTAGTGGTTGAACATTTCTATGAATGCCCATTGCGTCCAGTGGTAATACTTAGGGTCGCAGGTACGCACTTCTCTTTCCCAGTCATAGCAGAAGCCTATTTTGTCCATCTGCTTGCGGTAGCGCGCTATGTTTTCATTAGTTGTTTTTTCGGGGTGTTGTCCAGTCTGTATGGCGTACTGTTCCGCGGGAAGTCCGTAAGCGTCGTATCCCATAGGATGCAGAACGTTGAAGCCTTTGAGGCGTTTGTAGCGGCTGAAGATATCGCTGGCGATGTAGCCCAGAGGATGTCCGACATGCAGTCCCGCTCCAGAGGGGTAGGGGAACATATCAAGGACGTAGTATTTTGGTTTGCTGCTATCAATGCCGGTGCGGTAGATGCCTGCTTCGCGCCATTGGTGTTGCCAACGGCTTTCTATATCACGGAAATTGTATTCTGACATAAATGGATTTGGTATGAAATAATATAAACTCTGATTCAAATCCTAAATGCAGGATTTGGGTTTGACCTACAAAGTTACGATTTTTTTTTGATAATGCTATCTTTGAGCCATTAAGGTCGTCGAAATGAAAAAAAGTTAGGTTATTATTTTGTTGTTTGATAAAAAAGTTGTACCTTTGC
>DGSV01000017.1 GCA_002394025.1 Bacteroidales bacterium UBA4353 | reverse complement strand
CGAGCACTGTGTATTCCTCGCCGGGCACTATCTCGATAGCTTGCAGGCAGTCCTCGTTGGGCTGGTCGGCAGCAGGTTCGAAGAGCGGCGTAACCGTGAAGTCGCCGGCAGCGTCGATGAATATCTTGATATCCAGACCGGAATAACGTTGAAGCATGCTGTTGGTGATGCGTCGGCTGTAGGTCTTCTCGCCCACACCGATATTGCGTGATTCAGGACCGAGGAACGGGTTGGCGTCAGCGCAGCTCTCGAAGAGACTAGCCACAACGTGCAGAGCCGAGCCGGTAGCGTTGTTGGTCTTAATCATCAGGTCTTGACCATTGAGGGTTCCGAGAGTCTGGTCAACGTTGACACTGTACCAGTGTTGTCCTTTGAGAATCGGCAGTGGCTGATTAGCAGCTATTGTCAGTTCTATGGCTGATTCGCAGACAGCAGCTACATCGCCTATGCGGAAGTCGCCGGCACCGGTTACGAACAGGTAGTAGGCATGACCTTCGGTGAGAGCCGGAAGACTGAATATCTGGTCATTACCGCTCGTTGACGAAGCTGTCAGGGTGTTGAGAGCCTCGCCGGTACCGCAGATACCTTCTTTGAGTTCCAGCGTCTGACCGTCAGCGAGGGATATGGTAACGTCTTCACCGGCGGCGGGCACATAGACATAAGCCGTGCGGGCAGCGGGGTTGGTAAGCGTTTGACCCTTAACGATTGTCGTGGCGCAAGCGCATTCTTCTGTTGACGTTCCAAAGGTGAATGATATGTGTCCGTTCTCACCGCGTGAGATAATTTTTGCGTAGTAAACACCCGCGGGTGGTACTGCCTGACGCGTGTACTCGTTAGTAGTGCGTGTGCGTACTATCGCCGGAGCCTCGTTACAAGCCGTGTAGAGTTCCACGACTTTCGTAACAGCGGTATGCAGCGGATTTTCAGCGCCGTACACGGCATTGACGTAGTGGCATCCGTCGGCAGTGTATTTGAACCATGTCGCTTGGTCAGCCGGCAGGTCATATACCACGCCTTCTTGTATTTCCGGAGCTTGTTCGCAATCGGGGTCAGCAGCCTGAGTAGCTATAACTTCGGGAGTTACATCAACAGCCGCTGTTGACTCAACGTGGATGCGGAATACCTTTCCGGCATTACGTTGCAGCGTGCTGCCCGTGATTGTAGCGTTGGGCGTCCATGTTTTTCCGGCAGCTACGGTCTTTGTCTCGGGACCTGCGAACACTGTTCCGTTGCAGTCCTCATAGATTATTGCGGTCAGTTTGGCAGATGTTGCGGAACTGTTATTGACATGGAACTTGAGACCGTTGCCGGCACCTATGTTGTTGATTGTAGCATCGATATCCACGCTATACCAGTGGTCTCCGGCCGGCATGGGTATTACTATACCGTCATGAACGTCAAGAACTATGGCGTCGGGGCATGAGGCGCCCGGGGCACCGAAGTGCACCTCGCCGGCTCCTGTTATATATATATAATATGCGTGTCCGGCGGCAAGTTTCTCAATGGTGAACGTCGCGTCATTGCCAACGCGGTCAACGGCTACGGAGCTCATCGTCTCACCATTGCCGCAGAGACCCTTCTTGACTTCTATCGTCTGTCCGGCTTGCAGTTGGAAAGCTGCTACGCCATCAGCCTGAGGCACGTAAACATAAGCCTGACGCGCTGCGGGGTTGTTGAACGTTGTGTCGGACTCGATGCGTATTGCGCACGCGCAGTCAGAAGCGTCGTCCTCGTTGACATGGAAGGTGATGATGCCGGCCTCGGCAGTCTCAAACTTAGCGTAGTAAGTTCCCGCCGGCGGCAAGGCCTTACGGGTATATGAGTTAACGGTAAAGTCGCGTGATACCACAGCCGCTTCGTTGCAGCTGCTGTATAGTTCCACGTGCTTGCTGACAGCAGTATGCGTCGGGTCTTCGGCTTGGAACTCGGCAGTGATATAGTGGCATCCGTCGAAGGTGTACTTAAACCATGAGGCTTGCGTAGCATTGAGGGTATAGGCTTTACCGTCTTCTATCTCAACAGCTTGCAAGCAGTCGGGATTAGACGCTGCAGCCGGTTCGGTAGGCATCGGCGTTACGGTAACGTCGGCAGAAGCGTTGACGAAGATATATATCTTGTCATACATGCGCATCATGCTGTTTGTTACGCGCACGTTGGGGAACGACTCACCGGCTTTCACCGACTTGGACTGCGGTCCGGCGACTACCGCGCCGTCGCATTCTTCATACACTGTAGCTTTGAGAGTCAGCGTGCTGCCGGTGTTGTTCGTAAACTTAACCTTGAGGTCGTTGCTGCCCAGATAGCTGAGGGCCTGCGCCATATCTACCATATACCAGTGCGCGCCTTTGAGCACATCAATGTCGCTGCCGTCGATAGTCAGCGGCAGAGCTTGAGAGCATGAGGCTCCGGCAGCCGAGAAATTAAAAGTCCCCGTGCCAACAACAGAGATGTAATAAACATGTCCTGCGGCAAGGGGTTGCGCGTCGAATTTCACGGCATTAGAAGCTGCGTCATGTGTGAATGGGACATCTGTCAACGTGTGTCCGCAGATACCTTCCTGAATGGCAGTAACCTGCTGACCGGCAGCGAGGTCTATTACAGCCTCGGCAGCGAGATCAGGATGGTAGAAATAGACGTGGTTGAGATACTGCTGCTCGTTGTCACCAAATGCAATCATGGTTGCCGTGGCACACTCCAGCGTTGTCGGCGCCATGGCTTTGGTGAACACTACCGTGCCGCCTATTGAGCCCACTTCGAGTGATGCCCAGTACTGTCCCGCGGGAGGATATACGTCGCGGTCCACGCTGTTCTGCTTTGACACGCGCTGCACCGTAGGCGCTGACGCGCAGTCTTCGTAGAGACTGACGATTTTTGAGAACACAGCTCCGGACTCAGATGGTGTGAACACAGCAGAGAGTCGGTCGTTGCCAGAGAAGTTGTAGGTAAACCACGTTTCAGCGTTAGGAGTCACGTTGTATGTTACTCCGGGCACGATGTTTACCGCGTTGAGGCACTTCTCGTTGGTCTGCTGCGCCGGCAGTGGCTCGGCAGGCACCGGTTCTGACTCAACTTCGTGTGTTGCCACGACCTTGGCATATACATAGGTGTATGCCATTCCGAAACGCCGCAACTGCGTGTTGGTCAGGCGGCTGGACGAGGTCCATTCACCACCTGCCGCAACAGTCTTGCTCTCAGTAGCAAAAGCAGCCTCGTCGCAGCCGAAATAGACTGAGACGGTGAGCGTCGCGGGAGTCGAAGCATTGTTAATAAGTTTCAGGCGAAGGTCGTTCTCGCCGAGCGTAGCTATGGCGTCAGCGATCTTGATGCTATACCAGTGAGTACCCGCCAAGAGGGTATTCTCGCTCGTCATTGAGTAGAGAATAGGATTGGCGCAGTTATCGCCCACGGCAGCCTTCACCGAAACGGGCAACAGCAGCATCAGCGCTGTCACCAGAATTAGTAAATGCTTTTTCATTGAGTTATACATTAATTAATAAATTATTATTCAAAATATATTTTTATCTCACTTGGAGTTTGATGGCGTTT
Organism: Bacteroidales bacterium UBA4353; assembly: GCA_002394025.1. Taxonomy (GTDB): domain Bacteria; phylum Bacteroidota; class Bacteroidia; order Bacteroidales; family Paludibacteraceae; genus UBA3747. The sequence continues at coordinate 13,213 of DGSV01000017.1, read as the reverse complement.
TTATCGGTCCGCAGAATATATATACCTGCATTGAGTACCGACATACTCATAGCCGGGTCGAAGGTTACCGTACGTCCGGTAATATCAAGCAGTTGTATATTATTGGTAGTTATGCCCTTACTATCAAGCAGGTCTTGCAGTGAGCCTCCAAAGCCGCGTGATACTGTAACATCGTTGAGGGCTGTTGTTGGCTGAGACGCTGGGTCGTGATATTCCGACGAGGTAGTTACCACGCCTGAAGACACTATCTCTATTATTACTGATGATGTTATTACTTGTGCATCCCAATAGGTATATACCATGTTGTATTCAACTCCTCTCGTCGGGTTCCACGCCTTGTGAGCCGCTATGGTTCTCGTCTCTGGATTTTTCATCGGACGTGTGGAGCGGCAGTTGAGGTAAACTGTGGCGGTAACTACGATATTATCATCAGTATTGTTGACAAAATGCAACTTAATCTCTTCGTCAACATGGTTGAGCATGAAGTCTTCCACAAACAGTTCGTAGTATGTTGTGCCTTCGCGCACCGTGAATGACTCGCCGACATGCATAGGTATTGCTTCCTCGCATATCTCTCCTGTTAACTCTGTTTGAGCGTAAATCGCCAAAGATGAAATCAACAATATCAGTAAAGCATAAATCTTCTTTTTCATATCTTTTTTTTAATTAATCTCTGTTTCTATTTTATTTTAATTTTTTTGACTTCCTTAGCGGTTTTTATCAGGTATATACCCTGCTGTGGTGCCGTGAATGACTTTCCCGTTTTAGCTGCCATCACTACCCTGCCCTGCATATCAAGCACTATGACGTCTTGACCGGTGTCCGCCTTTATCTTCATCAGCTGTCCTGCTTGCGGTTGCCCGGGTTCAATCTCCAGTGAACTCTCACGCGTGTTATTCAACGCTGTTTCCACTATTACTCGCACACGCTGTATGCTATCGCAGCCCTCTAAAGTTTTGAATAGAACATCATGCAAGCCTTCTGTCTCAAGGTTATGACCTTCATACTCAACAGGTAATTGGCGTACTGTCACTTCTTTAATATCTTCTGACATAACAGGTGGCAACACTGTGAGGTTATAGTCATTATAATTTCTATGCCAGAAGTCATTCCCTGTTGTGTCGCGATACTGTCCCGATTGACCATAGCATCCGTTATTGAGGCATAACTGCTGCCCTTGACAGATTTCGCTGGTAAAGTTCTGCGAATTGAGGTATAGCCCACAGAATTTGAAATACCCGTCTTCGGGAGCGTTCATGATGGTAACGAATAATGAGTCTTGGTCTGACACCGCAACATCATAAGCCGGTTGCTTGAGGTAGTAGCGGTTTCCACCGGCTACGCGCGTCGCTACGCCTTTGGGCTCTCCTGCGTTATTTTGCCGGCGGAACTGTATTGTCGGATAGTTATTGTGCAGGTCGGCACGAAAGTCTTCGGCGCTGTCGCGCGGCTGCCAGAACACATATATGCTATCGGGCTTATCGGTTTTATCCCACGTGATTTGATAATAGGCGTTGGTTTGTTTGTTGACCAGATAATTTTGGTATTCCGTCGCTTGGAATGGTCCTGCCGCTGAACTTTGCGGAGCCACGCCCAGATCGTTTATAAAGAGTCGGCCCGGCAGACCATTGCGAGCATAGATATGCAAATTAATCGTTATCAGCGCAAGCAGCTGTGGCGTAGGTTCCATGCCGAGGTACTCAAGCGACTTCTCGCGAATTTTCTCGTTAAGGAATTCCGGCGTTATCTCCATAATGCCGTTTGGCAGGGCACGAAAAACCTTTATATAGTTACCCGGACACTCCGAAGTTACATAAGGTAAAGCATAGTATGCGTCAATAAACAAGGTATCCTGCGAAAACCAGAAGCATGATATTCCTTCGCTAACGCTATTATAACCACCGGTAAACCATATTGACTGTCCGGGGGCTAACCAATAGTCACCGCGAAGAGTTGTGCGTGCAGTCTCACAGGATGAGCCTACTTGAGCCAAGACGGTTGTAGAAGCAAAAAACGCATAAAGCACCAGCAGGAGTGCCAAGACGCACTTCATTTGCCTTATCATTTTATTACCAACCACTTGTGTTATCACGTCTTGTTTTTTAAGACTAAAATTAACACTGTGCACAATTATGCATACTATTATACGAGTGCAAAGTTAAGCATTTTTTTTCATACCGCAATAAAAATGATACTTTTTTTTAATTTGCAAAACATTTATTAATCAACAACTTAAAGCTTTAGCATAAAAAAAGTGTTGACATTAAAACACATCAACACTTTCTTATCAGCATACGCTGTGAGTCACCGCCTTAACTTCATGATACGCACAATGTTATACAATCCTCCAAAAAGAGCTAAAAGCAAAAGTGGAATAATTAGCGTTGCCACCATGATTTGCGTCTTGTAATAGCGCACAGCAGTAGGGTTGAGCAGACGTAGGGTAACATGCTTTTGTCGGAGATTAATCCATCCTTGCTGATCGGTGAGGTAGAGAATGGTATTAAGCAAGAAGTCTCTGTTTCCGAATTGGTTTTGCGTATATCTATCGTATCCGAGCGGCAGTGGTTGTCCGTTCTGCAGTTCATTACGCGCCACATTTCCGCACGCCACTACCGCCTGCTTTGTCGCCACACTCTTGGCGATAAAGTTTCCGGCATTAACAATGCTATCGGGTTTGATACGGTGTGTGAATGCGCTATTAAAATTGCCTTCGATTGATGCCGCCACGGGCAGGAACGATGCCGTGAATGTTGTTTGGTCTATCTGTTGAGGCTGTAGGTCCACCTTGGCAGGTGTGGCAATGATACGCGCTGCCTGCGAGCTTACGAGTAACAGCTGTGCCGAGACATCGGTTCCGTCACCCACGAAATCAATAGTTGTTGGGAACCGCGCCACGACTTGGCCGATATGATTTGTTGCGGGATGGAGCGGCGAGGGCAACAGTAGCGGTTGGTAGTGCCACGGCACGGGTTGGTAATTAGGGTTCTCGCCGGGTTGAGCCATATTCACGGGTACGGGCAGACATTGTTCATCTTGCAGCAGACCGGCATTGACTCTTATTCCATAGTGAAAGAGCATATCGGTCAAGTTGAGGTCGTGTGCGATAGCCGGCGTAAGACCTTCGGTGGATAGTGCTCCAAAGTCGAACTTCACGGCACTAAGCAGCCAGAGCACTTTGCCGCCACGCATAATATATTGGTCTATGATATATTTGTCACGTTCCGAAAAAGGTTTTTGGGGGTCGGCAATGATTACCGCCTCGAAGTTGTCGAGTACTGCAGCGTCATAGCCCAGCGAGCCCCTATCGACCTGAAAGTAGCGGCTGAGCGCAAGTGACAAGTCGTAGGTATAGGCTTCAGGCAGTTCGCCATGACCTTCAAGGAACGCAACATGTCTCACCTCGCGGCGCGTGAGAAACCGCAGCGCATCAGCGAACTCATACTCAAGGGTCTCTATCGACGCATTGAGATTTTCCTCACCACTATTGCCACGTATGTTTTTGAGTAGCGATACCGGCACTGTTTTACCTCCAAAGTTCACCTCCGCCCACGGGAACACAAGAATTTGCCGGCTATTGCCTTGATCGTCATGGTCATAAATAACAGTAGGTTGCAGTCCACGCTGCGCGAGTGTCTCATAATTCTGTTGTCGTTGTTTGTCATCATCGGCTTGTGACGGGTTAACAAACTTATATATCAATCCCTTTCCGGCTTTAAGTGCCATTTCGTCAAGTATGTCGGCAGTGGCGTTTTTCAGTCCAGCGAATCCTGAATTGAGATCTCCATCGAGATATATTGTAACTTCAACGTTTTTGTTGAGTTTGCTGAGCATAGCGGACGTTGCCGGGCTTAGGCTATAACGCTTGTCGGCGGTTAGGTCATACCGATAGTGACGTGTGAGCAGCAATGCCGTCAGGGCAACAACAACTACAATCAACAGAGCATATATTATTTTCTTATTGTTCATAATACAATTTTTCTGACTTGATGTCCCACATACGCTATTATCACCTTCACGCCCTGTGGGATTGTAAGTGTGTGGTGTCCGGCAGTAAGTTTTTCCTTTGACAGCAGTCTTCCCTGCAAGTCATATAACACTATGTTTGTCATACGCTTCAAATCCACGCATATCATTCCGTCACGAACCTCAAGTACGAAATCTTGAGTAACATTCAGTGCTTGCACAAGCGGCGGGTCGAGCGGGAAAAGTGTGATACGTTTGACATTTTGAGGTTTATAGTATAGATATAGCGGTTTTTGCGATACGGGTGATGATGTATTGCTCATGTTGTGAAACACCTCTGCCGTATATCCACCACGCGTTAGTTGCCCGTAGGCTATGTGAGATGACGGCTTTTCGTCGAGCGCCATATTGACTTTGCCGCTTGAGCTGACATTAATCGTGAATGCCGAGAATGTTCTGCCTTCCGAAGTCCAACGCTCGGGCAGCGGATTGGCAAAGCACACCTGTTGGTATGTTCTGTTCTTGCTGTTCATGGCAAGCGACTGCGTGGTGTGGTGCCTTATGAAACGGTAGAAATTATTGATGAACAACATTCGGCCGACAAAGACATCACTGCCCGGCACAAGCTGTCCGTCATCAGTGAATAGAACAGGTTCCCGCGAAGCTTTGAGTCCCAAATTGTCGCTACTATTGACAGACATAACATGCTTGCTATCGGAGTTTATGTCGTTGAAATCAGTAAACACATAGAGATATGCCGGTACGAGTTGTGAGGCATCTGTTAGTGGCGCAAAGCCTTCGTTATCATCAGGTTCCGTCACGGCAAAAACAGCGTAGAGCACAATGTCGGACAATAATTGTTTCGAGAGGTCAAAATAGCTGACCGATGTCTCATCGCCATACATTGTTTCGGGCATGGGACTATCCGTCCAACCGAGGAAATAGACGCTGTCGTTATTGAGATGCGGCAGTGGCATTTGTGTGGTAGGGAAATAGTTGTCTATTGTGGTCATCGTTGTGAGGAGTTCGCCATTGACATAAAACTGCACATTATACTCAGCCGCGACCTCAAGGCTTGATAGTAGCATAAAAAGCGTTGTTATATGTCTTATAAGAGCTTTCACAGCGTCTCTGTTGTAAAAGTATTGACCAGTTTTTTGTCGTAAGGTCTGTAAACTTTTATGTAGTTTTCTGAAAATCCCGCCATCATGCCGTCATGTTTTGCACCTTCCCAGAGTACTCTTACGTTGCGCCCATGATTAATTTTGAGAAAAGTCTCATGTTTCTGCATACTGATGTTATGCAGTATTTCGCTACGTCTTTTCCTTTCCTTTTGCGGCACCACCATATCAACATCGAGCATTGCCGTATTGGCTCGTTCGGAATAGGTAAACACGTGCAGCTGCGCAACAGGAATGCTCTCTAAGAAATTCCGTGTTTGATTGAAATGTTGGTCCGTTTCCCCCCTAACGCCTGTCATTACATCAACACCGATAAACGCATACGGCATCAGCGAGATAATTGTTTCCACCTTGGAGCGAAAGAGTGATGTGTCGTAGCGTCGTCTCATGATTTTGAGCACGTCATCGGACCCGCTCTGCAGTGGGATATGGAAGTGAGGCGCAAAGTGTCGGCTTTCGGCTACGAAGTGTATTATCTCATCGGTAAGCAGGTTGGGTTCTATGCTTGATATTCGATATCTGACATCAGCGTCCACGGTGTCCATACGTTGCAACAAGTCATAGAAATTTTCGCCGTTACGCCTGCCGAAGTCGCCGGTATTAACGCCTGTTATTACTATTTCCTTTGCTCCTTGCGCTATCGTTGTTTCCAGTATTTTCATCACCTGTTCAATGGTTGCGCTTCTGCTTTTGCCCCGCGCTAAGGGTATGGTACAATATGAACAGAAATAGTCGCATCCGTCCTGTATTTTCAGGAAATGGCGTGTGCGGTCGTCGGCACTCACGCTGCCATGGAAAACATCTTGAGCACGTATGTCAGACACTTCAATAGTCTTATTCTCTGTTCTTTGCTCCAGGGCGTGCCATATTTTGTCCGCTGCAGAGAATTTTTCCGCAGCTCCCAATACCATGTCCACACCCTCAATATCCGCCACTTCATCACTTTTGAGCTGGGCATAACAACCGGTTACCACGAGCAACGCTGAAGGGTTTTCACGATTGAGGCGATGTATCAGCTGTCGGCCTTTATGGTCCGCTATGTCGGTCACGGAACATGTATTAACAAGTACCACATCAGCCTGCTGTCCGCGTCCGGCAGGGGTCATACCCATCGAACGCAACTGACGGGCTATATCCGACGACTCGGCAAAATTAAGTTTGCACCCTAATGTATGATAGCGAAATGTGTACATGAATTATTTTCGAGACCTATTACGATAGCGTTTACGGGCTTCCTTAAGCGAGGCATTGTCAAACTGTTGAGGACCAATTTTAGTCATTAAGGCAGCTATTGTCGTTTGTCTGCCTCTTATGTAACTTGAAGGGTTTTTGATAGAAAATTTTCTTGGCGAAGGCAGGCATACCGCTATCAGCGCCGCTTGGCGTCGTGTGAGTTCTAACGCTGGTATTTGGAAATTGGTCTGCGAGCATGCCTCTATGCCAAAAACGCCATCTCCCATCTCTATCACGTTGAGATAAACCTCCATAATACGCTGTTTGCCCCATATCCACTCTATGAGCACCGTATAATAGGCTTCGATGGCTTTTCGAAAATAGTTGCGATAACCAAAAGTGAATACGTTTTTCGCGCATTGTTGGCTGATGGTAGAACCGCCCCGTATTTTGTTTTTTCCGGACTCGGAGTTTATCTTATTTTTCTCCATGGCCTTGAGCATTCCCTCCCACGAGAAACCATAGTGCCCACGAAAATAATTGTCTTCTGCAGCCACGACTGCCTGCACGGCATTAGGTGATATCTTATCTATCGGTACCCACTTCTTTTTCATGTCGATCGTACGCCCCTCACGGGCTGCCTCCCATGAGCGACGAAGCATCAAGGGGGTGTAGTAAACAGGCACATACTTGAGCAGAACGACATTGAAAATGCTCAATGCAAACAACCCCAGAATAACATATAGCATAATCTTCAGGGGTTTAGGAAATTTTCTATTTCGTGTTCTACGAGGCAAGGGGGGATTGAGTTAGGAGTTAGGAGTAAGGAGTAAGGAGTAAGGAGTAAGAAGTAAGAAGTTAAGACAATAGAATTGATAGAACTGCTAGAACAACTAGAACCGCTAGAACCGCTAGAACTGCTAGAACAACTAGAACTGCTAGAACTGCTAGAACAACTAGAACTGCTAGAACTTTCTGTTTTATCTAGTAAGCATAAGTCTGAGGTTAACGCCGAAGTCAGAGACAGTGACGGGGTATGAAGTTGAGATAAGAGGTGTGGTGGCCTGACGTTCGTAGTATGCCTGCAGGTTTACTTTTGAACTAATGACATAGTCCGCGGCTATCTTAATAGAGAAGACCTTATTACCTGATGAGGCTTGAGTGACATCTTCCTGAATTTTACGCAGCAGGGACTTAATATCTTTATACGCGAAGTCAGCGGTTATTTTGAGGTCGTTACTTACTTTACGTTGTCTATTATTCTTGCCCTTAACTATCATCGAGAGGTTTTTGATGGTATATCCGACTCCTATCACGAATTCGTCGGAAAGGCTTTCGATGAGTTGCGTACTGCTGATATTGAGCGACATAGTACGTTGTTTCTTATACTCAAACTTTGTTGACAAACTATTTTTGAGCGTCATATTGAGTCCTATGAGAGGTGCGAATTGCTCTGTAATAGTTACAGAACCAATGTCATAGGCTGATGATGGCATTGGCAGTCCTGTCTGCACATTTCGTACGTATCCCAGGGTTTTGTCTTTTCCGTCATTAGCGCCTACCCACGTGCTGTAGCTGGTGTAAGAGCCCACGCTATACTTACATGTATATGCGTGAGTGAACGTAATGGACTGGAAATGTTTTTTGAACCACGGAATCATCATCAGACCATCGTATGTCACACGCCAGTTAGGCATCATTTGTTTGAGTGAGAGGAATGGGTTATTACCTACTTTTCTCGGGTCACGTCCTGTATATGCCGCCACAAAGGCAGGTATAAGCACATCCGCGGAATTTTTGTCGATGCCTCCGTTGGCAGAGTTGTATCGTTGACCGGCTAATGCTACCGCATCTTCACCTGTCATGAAGCCTGTAGTGGGATATGTGGTATTACGGTATCGTGCTTCAAGGTCACGAGCAACATCGTCGCGCAGACTAAGGAAGCGGTCGTAGGTAGCCGAATGGTAATTGTCAGATACCTTGCCTATCTTTTTAAATGCTGTGCCTATTGCCACCTGTGTGATATTATAGCTTCCGGTGAATGTTGACGGCATGCCATCGAACATATAGTCAATAACTTCCGTAGAAGCTATATACCGCTGTCCCGTGACGTCGATTTTGAGTCCCGGAATAGGTTCTAACGACACTTTGACATTGAAGTCTTGTGTGTTAGCCGCCGTAGCCTGCTTTGCTATTGAGTCGGACTGCGCTAACCATCCTCTGCTTTTGGCTTTTTCGAGGTAGTTTTTGCCGAACATACCCAATGCGAAGTCAACGCCCGGCGCCAGCATATTTCTGCCTCCGAGTTTCTGCTGCCCCATAAATACCGGTGTGGACCTGAAACCGTCGATTGCAAGACTGTTAGAGGCCCTGTAGGTGACTTGCGCTTTGCGCACCATCATCAGGAAACGCACGAAACCGTCAAGGAATTTCTGACCTCCACTACGTTGGTTGGGGTCTTTGGTATTGACGGAAACTTCGATATTATCCATATCGGTTTTTGAGGTGATGACGATCTTGCCTTTGTCGGAAACTTTATAGTTGAGTTTGACGGGTTTTCCGTTGCGTGTGAATGTTACGTTGAGGTTGTCACTATTGAGCCTATGAGTTAGCGAGAAAGGTTCTCCGGCTTTGACGCTTATCGTCTGCGAGAAGTTTTTGGGCATGAAGGGTCTGCTATTGGGACGTCTGGCATTGCCCGCTCCCGACTTGAAGCGTTGGTTGACTTGCTTGAGGTATTTTGACTTGTTGTATAAGTTCTCGAAGTTAAGCTGTCCGTCAACCTGCCATGTTCTTAAACTGGTAACCTCATTACCCATCTCATTGGTCTGCCCGGCAGTTGATGAGGCTATGTAGTTCCAATTATAGGTGCCGTTATATGTTCCGTTGAGCGTTATCCAATCCAATGCCGGGAAGCGGTTGAGAGGCACATTCCACGATGCCGTGAATACCTGCTGATAGGAGAATGGCGAGCCTCCATGTCGCAGCGAGTGGCGTACGGTATCGCGCCAGCGGTCGAAATAGTCGCGGCTCAGGTCATACTCCTTGATGATTTCCGGCGTGTATTTGGCCTCGTCAATAGAAGCGTTAGTGGCGCCTTGCAGGGTGAATTTGAGGTTCTTGGTGAGGTTATACTTGATATCAAACTGCCTATTCCACATCCATTCCTTGCTGAATGACGGTTCCATCTGACTAGAGCCCGTGACGTCAAAATCACGCATACGCAACATGCTGAAAGTACGGTGCATATCCGTGCCTACGCTCCACGATTGCGGCAGGTAGTAGATATTGAATTCCTTGAAGAATTTCAGGTGCGGATTAGATAGTTTCTCGCTGTTTTTGAAAGGTTCCCACGGTTTAGGGTTGAAGTCGTAGCTGTAGTTGATAGAACCGTTATGCACTATTTCCTGATCTTTCTGTATCTCCGGGTCACGGTCAAGTTGTTGAGCGTAACTATACGAGAATGTGAAGTTAGCAGGGTCATAGAACATATTTTTCTTTTTGCTGTGTATGTTAATTCGCACGTTCGATGCCGAGAAGTTATGTGTTTTGCTCACTGTCTGCGACATCTGCTTGAGGCTGTCTTTCTCGTGCTTGGTTTCCAGTTCGTCAAGTGCGTCGGAAAGTTCTATATCAGTATCCAGCGGGTTATATTTTGGAGAATTGGTATGGCTGGTGTAAGTATAGTAGAGTGGTATCTGCAGTTTCGCTTTTTCGGGGAATAATCTTCCTCCCTCGAGGGCTGTTGACACTGACAGTTGGTATTGGTCTTCCATATTTCTTGTGAGCACATTGCTCTCAATGCCTCCATAGCCTGCCGTTTCCAGTCTTCCCGCTACGTTGACTTGTCCAATATCAGAAATGGCGAGTTGCGCATTGGCCATTGCCGCCCAACCGCCCTGTTCGTTATATTCCGACAGACGCATCTCGTTGACCCATATCTCACCGGATTTTGGTCGGCTGCTACGGTTGCGCACACCAATCATGATATGTTCTATCTCGCCCAACGTCGGGTTACCCATCACCGTGACGCGGTTTTGGGGGTTACCATTTTCGTCGTCAAATACAATGTAAGGAATCATATTCGATACGCCCTCCGTGCCGGCACGTTTGGCGGCATTACGCTTCCTTTTGGCAGATGTTAGAGCGCTGAGATGGAAGTCGAACATATTGGCGTCAGGCCATACTATGCGTCGGTCACTCTCGCGGTCATTGCTATAGACACCGGGTTGCGTGAGAGTGAGTGGTATCTCGTATTCATAGTAGTTATTCTGCAAATCAGAGCCCAATCGGATGAAGCATGTAAGTTGGTTATCATCAAGAGGTTCCGTGGTTTCGTCGGTGAGGCGCTCGGCATGCACAAACATTTGTATCTTCTTGTAGTTACGCATGTCAAATGTAGCGTTTTTATATACCGCTCTGGCGTCATTAGGCGCTAAGGTGTTGACACGCAGCAGCATAGCCTGTTCGTTTTGCTGTATGATTTGCGCCTGTCCCGGGTCCGTTTGGCGTGTTATACCCGGTGGCAGCACATAGTTCACAGGGCTCTTGGAAGAGTTTTCCTCATAGTTGACCGCTTGCACGGTGAGTTGTCCTTCGGTGGCTGCTGTAGTACCTGCCGGCATGAGGTCTTTAGTGTATCCGCGCCACTCACCGCGCACAAGGTCCAGTGTAGCAAGGCGCAGGTGTGTTTCTTCGCTGAAACCTGTGAGGAACAGGCGCATGAAACGGATACTCTTGAAATTACGGATATTGCCATAGCGCTTCTGGTACTGACGAATAGGAATCTTGAACTGATACCAGTTGACCTCTGTCGTCTGTCCGTTGGCGAGTTTTACCTTGGAAGTTATCTTGTCGGTGATGAAGTTTTGACCCACTTCCATCTTACCACGGCGTATCTCAACTTTATATTCATAGAATTTCTCGTACTCGTTGAGGGTATTATCTTTGTTTATATCCTCGATATCGGGTTCCAATGTTGATGCTGTGCCATAGCTTTCCGCGGAGTTTTCCGTGGCCGGCGAGTTACCTTCCGTGCCGTTGAAGTATCGGTAGCGTTCTATGATAGACTTGCGTTCGCGGTCGTAGTCCGAGCCTCTGTAGAAATGATAGTTGTCGCCCGCGGGGTCGTTGAATGGCGAGAACGGGTCTTGGTTCCAACGGGCTACCGTTTCGGGGTCTGTAACCTTGCTGCGCAGCCGCGACTCATAGTCGGCATAGGTATCAAAAGTGAACTCGCTTTCGGTCGATAATCCGTTGAGACCGACGTCCTGATTACGCCTTGCGCCACTTTCGTTGCTGAACGCTATTACCGTCGAGGATGTCTTGGGCACACGTCCCCAGACTGTGGTTTCAAGTGTTGACACGTCATCACCCGATACCGGCAGTCCGTGCTCAAATGATTTTTTGCCGTCTTTAAGGATGTCCTCACTGATATCACCAAGGTTGAAGTACAGGTCTCCGCCTTCATACGTAGGATTGGGGTTTGTCAGGAATGGGTCCATCATCCAGAATTCTATATACTCGATATTCGACGTTTCAAAGTCCGTGTTATCGAGTTTACGCATCATGCCACCCCAACGGCTCTTGGGGTTAATGAGCGTGCCGTCGGCGTTCATGCCTTCGGTATCGAGGTTGTAGGGACCACGCTCTGTGGGGTAGTAGCTCAAGTTGAGCACCGACATACGGCTGTTATCTGTCGCCAGACTTTCCTTATAGGGGAATATCTCCTGCTCAAGCACCACGCGCACGCGGTGGTCAGAGAGGGCATCCATGTCACCGGAGAGGTGCGAGGGGGTGTTGTTTTGCGGCACCACGAGCACTTGGTCGATGGCATACCACGACATCAGTGCACGGCCGAAACCATATTCTATGGCGTTGCTCTTGGTGGCTTGTTCGGAGAAGAGGTCGTCCATAGGTGTCGAAGCCAGTTTCCAGTAGTTGGGATAATGCACGTCGATGCTCGTCTGCGTGCTCTCAAAGTCGTCTATATATGCTAATCCTGCTTTGCTGACGGTTTTGGTATGCCCCGGTATCAGTTGAGCCACTTCGGCATTGATGGAGAACGACGAGGGCTGTGTGGCTGTTATCCACGGTATTTTGTCTATCAGGTTCGAGAGCCATTGAAATTCCTTGCGATAGCTGATATTTGCGCCCCAGATAGTGTTAGAGAGAGGTTCGCTACCGGTGTTAACCTTCGTGGTGAGAGGTTTCTCATTTAGGTGCATCACCGTGGCTCCTATGCTGAAGTCGGGACTGAAAGTATATTCGGCATGGGCTCCGAATAGGCTCTTGCGTTGCATGGAGAATGTGGACTGGTTCTCAAGGCTGACATTTACGGCTGTTCCCGACTCAACAATCGACGAGTTAAGAATTGTGACTGTTCCCATGGTGTAATCGACAGTGTAGTCCACATTTTCCTTGAGGGTCACACCACCTGCTGTAACCTTGACAGAACCGCGAGGCACATTCATAGCGTTAAGACTGATGACATTACCCGCGGTGCCTTTATATTTACCTTTGATGGTAAATTTGTCTTTCTCGGTCATTTCTTGTGCGATGACAAGTGTAGAGTCATAGAGTTCTTGGAATACATATTTATCGGCAATGCCATCATTAGCGATTTTATTCCGCATATATGTTCCGAATGGTTCCAAGACCGGGAATATCACACGTCCTGTGCTGGTCTGCACGGTATATCCCTCCACATAGTCGAATTTGCCGTCAGGGTTGGTATTGTTGTGAATATCAAGTCGGTCCATATTGAGAACTTTGATGAGCTGCTTACCTTTCACCCCACTTTCGGGCAGGTACTGCAGACTGGTACCGACACTGTCGTTGCGGTACATGATGTAGAGTTCGAACTTGTCTTTCTGCATCTGTGACGCCCCGAG
>DGSV01000068.1 GCA_002394025.1 Bacteroidales bacterium UBA4353 | reverse complement strand
TCCAGCAGACTGCGGTTCTCGCGCTGATCAATGAAGAAACCGGTCTTCTGACCACGCAACCAGTCAATATTAAAGCGTAAACCATTCTCGAGACCGAGACAGTTGCTCTCGCCGCCGAGGATGTAGCCGTCTTCCTTATCAGGCAAGTCGGCTTTGAAGGGTAGCGTGCTTTCTGATTTATAATATACGTTTTTCACGCCGGGCACAATATCCGCCACCACGCGGGCTATATCCATCCTGTGCAGGTGCATACCTACGCTATGCGACTGAATAACAGCAGTGTCACCATATATGTCAATAACCAATCCCGGCAAAAAATCGCCCTCTCCATGAACCAGTCGGTACGTGTCATTATCAGCACGAAGCAGTCCAAGACCCTCGCGCATACGCAAAGCGTTGGTAATGCGCTTTTGCCAAAATAAATCATCAATAGGCTCATGGACATCAAATGTCAGTATGCGTACGGCGATACCGCCTATCTGATAGTGCCCTACAGCTATAGGCTTGCCGTTACTGTCAGCTACGGCAACGATTTCGCCTTCAGAAGGAGTTCCGTCACACGACGCTATGGCACCCGAGAAAACCCACGGGTGGAAACGTTGAAGCGACTCATCCTTGCCGCGATGTAGTTTTATTATCTTCATAATATCATAATTTTCCTTTGAGGCGATAGCTGAAAAAACCATCGCGACCGATGATGATATGGTCGTTGAACCGCAGGTCGAAAAGTTCTGCTGCACCCTTGACCTTGAGCGTCAAGTCATCGTCCATGCCGCTCGGAGTGGTGCTGCCTGATGGGTGATTATGAACCAATATCACCGATGAAACGTTGCTGCCCAATGCGTGATATATGACGTCCTTGGGGTCGCATAGCACCGCAGTGCGCGTCCCGGAACCCAATTTACGGATACTATGCAAACGTCCCGCAGCAGTGATGTATAAACCCCATATCTCCTCATGATTGAGGTCTGCCAATCGCGGTTTCATGTACTCATAGACAGCCGAGGCACTCAACAGCAAAGGACGTTCACTGCCAACAATATCCTTGCGGCGACGTGCCAACTCGAAAACCGCGGATAGCGTGATGGCGCGTACAGTGCCGATACCGGAATAATGGGTGAAGTACTGATAGTGCTGACCGGCAAGAATGTTTATATCATTATTGCAATCACGCAATATCTGTTCGGCAATGTCTATTGCCGAATTACCAACAATACCCGAACCGAGAACAATCGCAAGCAACTCGGCATTACTCAATGCCTGAGGACCAAAGGTCATCAAGCGCTCCCGTGGACGGCTTTCTATGTCATGGTCTTTGATAGATGACATATAACCTGATTTTTCAACATAATCCAAACTACAAAGTTACAAAAAAAATCCGAATAAGCCTATTTATAATATTACATAACGCATGATTAGTAACTGTTGTGCCTTATACCCCAAGTCGGTCTTTAGACCTTGATGTGGAATTTTGACAATTTATTGAACATATTTTTATCTTGCACTAAGAGAGTTATGCGAGCATAAAGACCTAATTACAGGCATAATGATACCAAAAGAGTAAAACTATGACGAATAGATAATACTTGTTTTTTTATCGATGACAACTCTTTGTTCTAATGACCGATTTAGTTTAGCCCACGTTTTTAAGGCTAATAATTTGCATAAAATTAAAAAAAGCAGTAATTTTGCAACTCGAAACAAGAAAATAGCAGTAATAATCGTGTTCCTGACAATACTTAAATCTAAAATTCATCGAGTCACCGTCACCGAGGCTAACCTTGATTATATAGGTAGTATTACCATAGATCAGGATCTTATGGATGCGGTAGGAATACTACCCAACGAGCAGGTGGCTGTAGTTGATAACAGTAATGGCGCGCGCCTGATTACTTATGCCATTCCAGGACCTAGGCAGTCAGGCATAATATGCCTCAACGGAGCTGCGGCAAGGTTGGTACAACCCGGCGATGTAATTATCATCATGGCTTATGCGCTCATGACAGAACAGGAAGCCCGGGATTTTAGACCTAAAGTCGTATTCCCCGACACTAAAACTAATAAATTGCTGTAAATTGAAAAATTTCAGAGAAATTAACACCGCAACGGATGTCAATAACCCGCTGCGGTGTTGTGTATTTCAAAATAATTAGTTAACTTTGCCAAATAGCAAGAAGTGAGCAGAAAAAGAATTCGTAAACATGCTGAAAGTTATTATATCGGTAATATGTTTGTTGGCAATAGCAGTGGCAGCCATGGCAGTGAAAATTATTGTCGTTAAGGACGGTAGATTTCCACAAACACATATCTCCGCCAACAAAGCCATGAAACAGAAAGGAATAGGCTGCGTGCAAAGCCAAGACAGACAAGAACAACTACAGAATAACAACAGAATAAACGTAAAACAATTATAAAGTCATGGAAAATAACAGACTATCTATCATCTCCCTAATTTGCAATGCCGTGTTGGCAATTGCGGTTATTGTGCTCTTTGTGCTTTTTTATGGTGACAAAGGGGCTAAAGCTGAATCGACAGAACAGCAGCCGGTAGTTGAGGACGGAAACTCAATACCCGTAGCGTACATCAATCTCGATTCGGTGCTCATTCATTACACTTTTGCCGTAGAAGCCAACGACAAACTGATGAGTAAACAGGAAAATGCAAGAGTTGAACTCAATACCGCGGCGAGGAATCTGCAAGGCGAAATGGCAGACTTCCAACGCAAACTCGATAATAATGCGTTCCTAAGCCGTGAAAGAGCTGAAAGCGAGCAACAGAGAATACTGCGTAAACAGCAGGACCTTGAAGCGAAAAACGAAAGACTCACCCAAAGCCTGCTTGAAGAACAACAAAGACTAACAATGCAACTCAAGGACTCGCTTGACGCATGCCTCGCGGAGTTCAACAAAGACCAGAAGTATCAAATCATATTGAGCAATACGGCTTCTGACAATGTGCTTTACAGTACGCCACAGCACGATATTACGCAGCAAATCATTGACTTGCTCAATCAAAGAATGAAATAAAAAATAGCTTTAGCAACCTTTAACACTTTAACACCGTGAAGAAAGTCTTTCTGCTCGCAGCACTCTGCATCATCACCGGCATGGTAATGGCGCAGACATCACTCAAGGGAATAGTACTCTCCGAAGACGGCAATCAGCCCATACCGGGCGCGGTGGTGACACTTGAGAACCAAAACATCTCAACAACTACTAATGCCAACGGAGAATTCCAATTACTGTTCCTCGAACCTATTGATGAAGAGGTGGTTATCACATCTTCACAATTCTTACCAAAAGTCCTTGTGGTATCACTCAAAGAAAATACCATAAACGACTTGGGACAAGTAGCGGTTAAACCCGATGCGCAAGCCGACATGAAAAACGATGTCGTGATACAACTCGCGGATACCGACCTTGAAGACGATGAAGGAAGAAACCAAAATATGGTTTCTACAACGTCAACACGCAACGACGTGTTTACCAATCATGTCGCATTCACATTTAGCGCGGCAAGATTCCGCACAAGAGGTTTTGACAACACTTTTAACCAAACCTACATCAACGGCGTCAACTTCAATGGCTTGGAACGAGGTACATTCAACTTCTCATCGCTTGGAGGCCTTAACAGAATTACACGTCAAAGAGATGACGCCCTATCACTGCAAACTACAGCTTACGGTTTCGGAGACCTCGGAGCTACCAGCAATATCCTGATGAACGCTTCGCGTTTCGCCCAGGGGTGGCATGTGGGACTGGCGGCTGCCAACAGAAACTATAAGGGCAGAGTAACAGCTACTTACGCTTCAGGACTGCTCAAATCTGGATGGGCGTTCGCAGCGGCTCTGGCATGGCGCTACTCTCCGGTGATAGACAAAAAGGGAATCATAGGTGAAGGTAGTGGATATAACTCATTTGGCTACTTCTTCTCAGCGGAGAAAATATTCAATGCCAACCACTCGCTGAATATTCTTACATTCGGAGCTCCGACACAGCGTGGACAAAACCTTGCGGTAACGCAGGAGGTATATGACCTCACAGGCTCTATTTACTATAACCCGGCATGGGGATACCAAAACGGTAAGGTACGGAACTCGCGCATTGTCAAGTCTTTCGACCCGACGGTAATAGCTAACTATGAATGGAAAACAGAAAAGCATAACGTAAAGGTAGGTCTCGGACTGCACTATTCACGGTATAGCAATTCTGCGCTTAACTACTATAACGCTTCAGACCCGAAACCTGACTACTACCGCAACCTGCCAAGCATACTCTACGACGGTCAGATAAATCCCGACGGAACATTCCTCACCAAAGACCTTAATGGCGTGGACCTCTACGTACAACCGGGCTCTAACACAGGCGGACAGCGCTATTGGGAATACGAAGGCAACGTGTTCGGACCTTCGGTGGACTTCAATGCCTATCAGGCTATGACAGACCTATGGACAGGACGAAATAACGAAACAACACAAATCAACTGGGATCAACTTTACGAGGCTAACCGCTCGGCTTTCGCTTCAAACCCTGAAGGACAAGCACGTTACATACTCGAAAGAAGACATAACGACCTGATGGAACTTGCGCTCAATGCCATCTATCGCGGACAGGTGCTCGATAATATGAAACTCACAGCAGGAGTCGAACTCAAATCAGGCAGGGGTATGCACTATAAGACTATCGATGATATGCTCGGCGCATATCAATGGTACGATATAGATCCTTTCTCGGAGCGCGACCTCAAGGAATTGTCCGGTAATGTCGATATGACGCAGTTGGAACTGCAGTTTATGAAAATCAACGACCTCAGGGCAATAGACGAAACGGGAAAAGCAGAAAGAATAACAGCCGGAGATACCAAGAAACATTTCGGCTATGACTATGACATAAATATGCACAAAGTCAGTGCTTTCATCCAGAACGAATGGAAATTCAATAAAGTTGACCTCTCTTATGCTCTGCAAGGAACTTTTAGCAGTTTCCAACGTTTCGGACACATGGAAAACGGTCGTGCATCATATATGGCTCTCGCCTATTCCAACGCACAAGTGGAATACGCTAAATTAAGTGGTTATAGTGTGTCATACGAAGATTGGTATAACTACTACACCAATAACGAATATAAATCCTACGGCAAGGGACGTCTGCATTGGTTCATAGATCCGGCATTCAAGGCTAACGTGGCATACCGTATTGATGGACACAATAAGTTGTCTCTCAATGCTCTGGTGGAGACGAAAGCTCCTATGGCTCGAAACGGATACGTATCAGTACGCAACTATGACCGCAGTCCTGACAATCTCAAAAGCTCACAAATTTATTCTGCCGACCTATCATACGAATTCACATATCCCGTAGTACGTGGACGTATCACAGGATATGTGGCTTATACCAAGGACGAGTCACAACTGTCAGGATATTATGACGATTCCTACAATACTTTCGTCAATTACGCCATGACAGGACTTGACAACATCAACGCAGGAGTGGAATTCGCGGCAGCAATCAAAGCCGGAAAATATATCACCCTCACACCGGTTATCACATGGCGCTATCATAAATACACATCTGACGCCACAACAACATACAGCTCCGAAAATGGTATGGTGCTTGACTATGCTGAATATAATGTCAACGGAGCACCACAATATATGCCACTCTATGAAATCACTGATAAGGTTTATACCAAAGGTTTGCAAGTGGCTTCAGGTCCGCAACTCGCGGCATCTTTCAAAGTCGGATTCTTCCATCCCAAGATGTGGTTTGCCGACATTACATTCAGCTACTTCGACCGAAATTACCTCTCTTTCGCGCCTTCACACCGCGTTCAAGGGCTTTACACAGGACGTCATGCCGACGGGTCAACATCTGACGTGCAATATACTATTGTCAGGGACGAAAATAATCAACCGCTGTTAGATAGCGACGGACACGAAGTAGTGGCTTATCCGTATAACGTGTTGGCAGACCAAGAACGTATCGATGCCGATAAATGGTACAACCGATTCCTCGTGGACTTGTCAATAGGTAAACTTATCTATCTCAAAAACAGACAGTCAATAAGCATTAATCTCAGTATTAGTAACCTGCTCAATAACACCAACTTCAAAACCGGTGGATATCAGCAGGGACGTATTCCTACACAATCGCTCCAAAACCAGTATAAAGGCGCGGGAGCTGACCGCAGGCAGAAAAAGCAAATCTCACCTAACGTGTGGAAGTATCCGGCTAAATACTACTACGCATGGGGTACGAACTTCTTCCTATCGGTATCTTATAAATTCTAATTCACTAACTTTTAGTAATAGAAAATCTTATGAAAAACTTCATAACATATTGCTTCCTTGCCACGGTGTTGATGCTGACTTCCTGCAAAGTTGACGAACCACCGGTAAATAACAGGTCTGTTGATGATATCCTGCTTGACGAGAACTACAAAGTACTATCGTTCATGCAGATACTCGAAAACTATACCACAGAAAAAGGAGTATATAACCCCGTCAGAACTCGCTCAGATGGTGAGTATGCCTCGAACCTGTTCTCCATAGACACCATAGCCTATGATATGAATAATGATGGTATCTATAATGACAAGGATGCCGTGTACTTCATGGGACGTGTCATATCCGATGACTTCACGGGTAATATATATAAAAATCTTATTCTGCAGGACGTGCTCGACCCTAAACATGGTGTAACCTTTGTGCTTGACGCGTCAAGCCTCAGCGGCTACTACCCGCTCGGACAAGTTCTGCTCGTACGTCTCAACGGACTGGCAATCGGTAAATATGCCAACCAGTATGAGATAGGATGCGCTTCATATTACAACCGCACCAATGAGACAGCCATGAACGCAACTTCAAAAGTAGGATGGTGCATAGGACGTATCCCTTTCAATAGGTTTAACCGCTGGACGCAACGCATAGGTGTTGCCGACCCGTCAAAAATCGTTGTCACGGATATGACAATACCACAAATGCGTCAAGAAGAACAAGAGAACCTGCAAGGACTCTGCGGACGACTTGTCAGAATTAAGAACGTACACTTCACATCAGAATACTACGACACCAATGGTAAACCACAACCATGTGATGATAAAGACCCGCGAGTGTCGCAGAATGCCGCGGTTTTCGCACCAACAACAGACTTCATCAACTTCTCGCAAGGACGTATTTTCAAGGATGAAGACGGTAACGACCTATCAGTATCTACCAGCGAATTCGCAAAATTCGCTTACTACAAACTGCCGGATGAGCAATATGTGGGAGATGTGGTAGGAATAGTTGGTTATTACTACGACCAAGCTAAGTATAAAGCCAATAACAGCAAACTCACAATAACATTGCGAGGCATAGGAATTGACGGCTCTATCAACGACCTGCAAAACTTCCGTAACGACGACGGAAACCTTTGGATTCCAATGGAGTGGGCAGTGAGCGCTTTGGCTAACTGATGTCTAACATTGACTACATACTGCTCACACCGCTTGTTTTCGGACTCGGATACGGACTTATTAAAGGTCTTGTTAGAGAACTTATGTCGCTAATCACCATAGTAGCGGGAGTTATAGCGGCTAAGTTCTTCTCCGAACCCGTCAAACAAGTCCTCGAACAATCTTTCTCTATTCCCGACATGTGGGCAGGGTGGATTGCTTACCTTGTGATGTTTCTCGCTGTTGTAGCACTCTGCTCAACGCTAAAGGCACTGATAACAAAACTCGTATCGTCACTTGACCTCGGATGGCTCAATAGGCTTGCAGGAGGCGTATTCGGAATGTTGAAATGGGCTCTCATAGTCAGTGTATGTCTTAACCTGTTACTCATTGTTGAGCAAAAAATTCCGATTATAAAACCGGAAGCCAAAGAGCAGTCTGCAGTCTATAAGCCACTGCTCAAACTCGCGGCAACGGCATGGCAGTATATAGATGTTAATAATACAGACGCTTCAGAGCAAACCGATAAATGTAACAATGCTATAGTAGATACTGAAACAAGCACTTCAGAAACAAACTCAGCGGGCAACGAGTAAAATTCCGGTTAAGCAACCATAAATCTGTAACGTGATTATCAACTACCGACTAAATTAATATTGGTAACTTGTAACGTGGTTATCAACAACCGGCTTAATAAATACCTGTAACTTGTAACGTGGTTATCAACAACCGACTAAATAAATACCGGTAACCGACAAAACAAATATCGAAGGACGAGTTAATGCTCGTCCTTCGATATTTATTATTATTGGTGTGAGATGTCCCTGTTGTTTTGTGGCAGATTCTTTTGCGTTCTATATTGTCCTATTTAGCATAGGTCAGGTGTCTAGGTGCCTATAGTTTTGCATAGTCCCTGTCAGGTGCCGCCGCATACTTGCGGCGGGCAAAGGCGATGTTTTGCATAGTCTCTGTCAGGTGCCTAGGTGCACCCTATAGTTATGCAAAGTCTCTGTCAGGTGTCTAGGTGCC
>DGSV01000062.1 GCA_002394025.1 Bacteroidales bacterium UBA4353 | reverse complement strand
CTAGTAATCCTAGTAATCCTAGCAATCCTAGCAATCCTAGCAATTCCAGCAATTCTGGCAATTCTGGCAATTCCAGTTATTCCAGCAATTCTAATCCACTGCTTGACAACCCCAAAATACGCGAGCTCATACTCTCAGAACAGGTACTCATCAAAGCCCTGCTACGCGTCGGACACGAACCCCTACCCCAGAACCCGAGCGTCAACTGCGCCACGTTCATCATTAACGGGCTCAAACAATGGAACATACACTTCGCTACGGGACTCTACGGAAAAATCCTCAAGGCTTTCACAGACAACATCGATGACACGGCATTCGACATCTGTCGCACTTTGGCATTAGACCCCGATGACGAATTCCGATACACGGTGGCGCAACTTCTTTCGGAACAAGAACAAGTCAGCGGTATGCATAGCAAAGTCAGCCTGTCGGAAAACAACGTTATCATAGACGAAAAACGTAAAGAGCACGAAATCAAAGCCGCAGACGTGCAGCACTACCTCTACGAATACCTTGACCGATACGTCGATTACAGCAAAGACTGCATCGTACATAACATTCAGAACACTCCCGTGGAACAACAAGCCGAACTCTGGCGACAGTACGATGTATTGTCATCCACACAAAAACAAATCCGGCAAATACTCAACAGAGTCGTCTAACAACCATGTTCACCAACAATGATTTCATACAAGTCGGCACATGCCGCAAACCTCACGGCGTCAAAGGACTCATCAGGGCGTACCTCAAAGACCTTGACGACCAAGCTCTGCTTGACAGGCAGGCGTTCCTCTTCATAGAAATCGATAACACATTCATTCCCTACGAATTGCTATCACTGCAATGGCTCAACGACGACGAGGCACTGCTCGAACTACAAGGCATTGAGGATAGCGACCAGGCCGACATGCTATCAACACGGAAAATATACCTGCTGCATAACGATGCCGAGCGAGCGGATGTACAACAGACAAATAGCGACCTGAACGGATACCAAATAATAGACAAGCAAGCAGGTCCATTAGGAACAATAACACACATCGAAGACAGCACGGAAAACATCGTTGCCGAAACCAGCAGCGGACACACGATACCTCTTCATGACGACTTTATCACTGATATTGACGACATAAACAAAACTATCACTACCATATTCCCACAAGCTATCATAGAATATTTGCAACAATAACCCATAAAGCTGTTCACCATGAAACGCATTCTTATCATCATCATCGCCTGCCTCACGGCACTTGCTCTACCAGCCAAAAAGAAAGAAAAATACACCCCCAAGTACACCCGAAGCCAGTACATAGAATGGGCTGAACGCATCGCCGCAAGCCAAATCAAGCATGACCCCGCACTGAGCCTCGCCGATGGCGTCAAAAAACCTAAATGGGACTACACACAAACACTCGTCGGAAAAGCCATGGTGGAAATATACCGCGAAACGGGAAAAAGCGACTACATAGACTACGTCACGGAATATGCCGACCAATTCATTGAGCCTGACGGAAATATTAAAACCTATAAAATGCGCGACTATAACATTGACCGCGTCAATGGCGGCAATATGCTCTATGCTCTGAACGAAATACGCCCCAGAGCGGCATACCTCATGGCCATCGACACTCTGCGCAAACAACTGGCTTCACAACCACGCACATCTGAAGGCGGTTTCTGGCACAAAAAAATATACCCGCACCAAATGTGGCTCGACGGACTATACATGGCTGAACCTTTCTACGCACACTACGCAAGCAATAACAACATCCCTGAACTTTTCGACGATATTGCCAACCAATTCATCACTGTCGATAAACACACACTCGACACCAAAACAGGACTCAACTACCACGGTTGGGACGAAAGCCGGGAACAGCAATGGGCTGACAAAACAACAGGCTGCTCACCAAACTTCTGGGGCAGAAGCATAGGATGGTACGTCATGGCACTATGCGATGTACTGGACTATATGCCCGTGCAACACCCTAAACGCCAGCAACTCATCGACATACTCAACCGAGTCATCAACAGTCTGATGAAATATCAGGACAAAAAGACAAAAATGTGGTACCAAGTCATTGACAAACCCAACGGCGAAGGCAACTATACAGAGTCCAGCGCAAGCATCATGTTCATCTATGCCATGGCAAAGGGCGCACGCAATGGCTACCTGCCTGACAAATACCTGAAAACGGCACGTGACGCCTTCTCGGCATTCTGCCTCAACGCCGTGGAAACGAACTCCGACGGAACATTATCCATCACACGCTGCTGCGCCGTAGCGGGACTCGGAGGCAAACCCTACCGCAGCGGTACCTATGAATACTACGTCAACGAACGCGTACGCAACGATGACCCCAAAGCTGTAGGACCTTTCATACTCGCGGCCCTGGAACTGGCAAAAGCAACACCACACTACACCGTTGCCAAAGACGGCAGCGGAGACTTCAAAACAGTGCAGGAAGCCATCAACGCCGTGAGCCCCATGACAAAAGAAAGAGTATATATCAACATAGAACCCGGCATATATAACGAACGCGTAAACATCGATAGCAGCCGACAAATGATAAGCCTCATAGGAAGCCGAAAAGGCGAAGTACGCATCACCAACGACCTCGGAGCAAAACAAACTGACGCACTCAACAGACCTGTAGGAACATCGGGAACAGCAACACTCTACGTATTCGGCAACGACATATACCTCGAAAATATCACCATCGAAAATAACTCAACCAACGGACAAGCCGTGGCAGCAATGATAGATAGCGACAGATTTCTGGCACGAGACTGCCGCTTCATCGGAAATCAGGACACACTATACCCGCACCGCGACGGAAGCCGGCAAATGTACCAAAACTGCTACATAGAAGGTACCACAGACTTCATATTCGGATGGGCAACAGCAGTTTTCAGCAACTGCCGGATACACAGCAAGAAAAACAGCTACATCACTGCCGCAAGCACCGAACAACACCAACCATACGGTTTTGTATTCCTCAACTGCGACCTGACTGCCGCTAACGGCATTAATAACGTTTATCTGGGCAGACCATGGCGCATATACGCCAAAACGGTATTCATACATTGCCACCTTGCAGAACATATAGCACCACAAGGATGGCATAACTGGAATAAACCCGAAGCACAGCAAACAGCCTTCTATGCCGAATACGAAAACTACGGTGATGGAGCAGACATCTCAGCACGTGTGGACTGGTCAAGACAACTCACAGAACAGCAGGCGGCACAATACACCCCGCAGAAGATACTGGCCGGCAACGACCACTGGAACCCTCTGATGCCCATGCTCATACAACCGCGCAAATAAACTTGCTTTTCAGGCAATTTGACAATTACTGTCACACACACAACACCAAATACAAAATACGATTGCCCATACAGAAAAAAGTGATAATTTTGCAGCGTAATCAGATAACAATAAAAACAAGATAACAAATGGAAAACGAACAAGTACGACAGACTCCCTCCGCGGAGAAGCTCAAAGCCCTGCAACTCGCCATGGACAAGATTGAAAAAGACCACGGCAAAGGCACTATCATGCGCATGGGCGACCATAACGAAGGCAGCATCGACGTCATCCCCTCCGGCTCCATAGGCCTCAACCACGCTCTGGGAGTTGGCGGATACCCAAGAGGACGCATCATAGAAATCTTCGGACCCGAATCATCAGGTAAGACAACACTCGCCATACATGCCATCGCCGAGGTGCAGAAACAAGGCGGCATAGCGGCCATCATCGACGCCGAACATGCCTTTGACCGTTTCTACGCCAAAGCTCTCGGAGTGGACATCGACAACCTGCTCATCTCACAACCCGACAGCGGAGAACAAGCCCTCGAAGTGGCAGAACAACTCATACGCTCAAGCGCTGTGGACCTCGTAGTGATAGACTCTGTGGCAGCACTCACACCCAAGGCAGAACTCGAAGGAGACATGGGAGATAACAAAGTGGGGCTGCAGGCACGACTCATGAGCCAAGCACTCAGAAAACTCACTGCCGCCATAAGCCGCACAAACACCACATGCATCTTCATCAACCAGCTGCGTGAGAAAATAGGCGTCATGTTCGGCAACCCCGAAACAACAACCGGCGGCAACGCGCTCAAGTTCTACGCCAGCGTAAGAATTGACATCAGACCCAGCACACCCATCAAAGACGGCGAAGACGTACTGGGCAAACTCACCAAAGTCAAAATCGTCAAGAACAAAGTAGCGCCCCCGTTCCGCAAATGCGAATTCGACATCATGTTCGGCGAAGGTATAAGCCTCGTAGGAGAAATCGTGGACCTCGGCGTGGAATTCGGAGTCATCAAAAAAAGCGGCTCATGGTTCTCATACGGCGACACAAAACTCGCGCAAGGACGCGAAGCCGTCAAAGCGCTGCTGCGCGAAAACCCCGAACTGAAAGACGAGCTGCAACAAAAAATCACCGAGGCTATGAAACAAGCCAACGACTAAAACACCAAACAACTACATTTTGATATTTTTATATTTTGATATTGCGATATTTTGATATTGCGATTTCTCGAAATATCGAAATATCGAAATACCGAAATACCGAAATACCGAAATACCGATTTCCCGAAATACCGAAATATCGATTTCTCGAAATATCGAAATTCTAAATTTCTAAATTTCTAAAATTCTAAAAAAAAACGATTTAACCCGTTGGCAGGAAAAAAATTTCCGCCGGCGGGTTATCTGTTTTTGCCGGTCAGTAAGTTAATGATTTTTTGTCCGACTTTTCGCTCCACACCTTGTTTTGTCGTGGGTATGCCGGTAGCACGGGCAAGCTGCTGTAGTCCTGAAGCATGGACTTGGCCATTGACAAGTTGGCTTCTGAGAAATAGGAGGTCAGGCCGGTGAGAAGCGCCTGGGCTGCCGCATTGTCGTTCTCATCGCCTTCGGCGTGATAGATAAAGGTGTTGGCTATCAGATTGGCTATTAAGGACCATGGATAGCCCTTAGCCGCTACCAATGTTTTTACACTGTTGGTAAGTCGGGTTTTGGCTGTGTTGGCAAAATCATCCCCGGCTTCTATCTCTGTTATGCTGCTTGTGGTGATATACATTGATTGCAGGTCACCGCTGAGCGTAATGACGCGGCAAATCATCTCCCCATAACATTCTACCAAAGCGGTTTGCATGCCTCATACGCAATACTTTTTGCAAATATACAGTTTTCTTACAACAAACCGGCAGGAGCAATTACACACAGCGCATTAGAGATGTCCTATCGACTAATTGTTTAGAAAAAAATGCACATTTTTATTGCATGTGTGCATTTTTTTATTTACCTTTGCACAATATGTAGTAAAAATCAGAAAATTATTATATGGTAAAAGAACGCTTTATAGACCTTTTCGCCGATTCATTCAGGCAGAACTGGGAACTGCCGGCCCTGACCGACTACGGACAGAACAACACCCTCTCCTACGCCGAACTCGCGGCACGAGTTGCCAGAACTCACATAATCCTCAAGCAAGCGGGAATACAAAAACACGACAAAGTGGCACTCGTAGGACTTAACAACACTAACTGGTGCATAACATACATCGCCACCGTTACTTACGGAGCCGTCATAGTCCCTATCCTGCAAGACTTCCACCCGACCAACATCGAAAACATCACGGACCACTCCGAGTCACGCATACTATTCGTTTCAGACAAAATATGGGCAAACCTCAAAACGGAGAATATGCCCAACCTCGAAGCGGCATTCTCCCTTACCGACTTCCACCCCGTGTATATCAAGGAAGTTGACGGGAAACCAATGATAGACAAGATATCGCTGCTGGCAGACAAAATCGATGAACTGTTCCTCGAAGCATATCCGCACGGCTACACTCGTCAAGACATACATTATGCCGATAACACCAATGCCGACATAGCGTCAATCAACTACACATCCGGTACCACAGGCTCCTCAAAAGGAGTGCTCACACCGGGAAACGCTTTGGCAGGAAACATCACATACGGATTCACCACCCATCTGCTCCCCAGAGGCGAAACCACCGTGTCGTTCCTGCCCTTGGCACACGCCTACGGCTGCGCTTTCGATTTCCTGACAGAAATTTGCGCCGGAGTACACGTTTACCTCATGGGCAGAACACCATCACCCACTATACTCTTCAAGGCCTTTCAGGAATGTCGCCCACACTCAATCTTCGTAGTGCCGCTACTCATCGAGAAAGCATACAAACTCATGATACTGCCGCAAATAAGCAAATCACCCGTCAAATACCTCATCAAGATACCCGGACTCAGACAAATCGTCTATAAACAGATACGCGACAAACTGGTTGCGGCATTCGGAGGCAACTTTGTGGAAGTAATCATCGGAGGAGCACCACTCAACGCCGAAGTAGAAGATTTCCTCAAGAAAATCAAATTCCCATTCTCAGTAGGTTACGGAATGACGGAATGTGCACCTCTCATTTCTAAAACCCCAGTGGACAAATACGTACAATCATCCGTCGGACAAATACTACCCACAATGGAAGTCAAGATAATGCCGGTGCCGGGAGTTGAAGAACCGGGAGTGGGAGAAATACTCGTAAGAGGCGAAAACGTCATGGCGGGATACTACAAAAACGAAGAAGCCACAAAAGCAACATTCACAGAAGACGGATGGCTCAAGACAGGAGATCTCGGCAAGGTCGATAAAGACCTCAACATTTTCATCAAAGGACGAAACAAAACCATGCTGCTCGGACCTAATGGGCAAAACATTTACCCTGAGGAAATAGAAGCGAAACTCAACAACATGGACTTCGTGAGCGAAAGCATAGTCATACAACGTGACCAACGACTCGTGGCACTCGTGTATCCTGATGTGACCAAAGCGGAGAAACTAAAACTCTCACAACAACAGTTGGCGGAAAAACTCGAACAAAATAGAATACAGCTCAACAAAGACATAGCTGCCTACGAACAAATCACAAAAATCGTTATAATGGACAAAGAATTTGAGAAAACTCCTAAAAAAAGCATAAAAAGATACCTTTATACCGATTTTGAAATAAAATAACCACAAAAAACAATAAAAACTACACATCAAAGGTACGATATATAAAAAAAATGTCGTACCTTTGCAGCCGAATTGCGAAACATTAATGTTTAACACTCAAAACAATAAAAAAAAAAATGAAAAAGGTATTGGTTATCTTAGCAGTGGCATTTGCTTTTGCATCATGCACATGCTGCGGTGGCAAGAAATGTGACGCCGCTAAAACTGACACAACAGCCGTTGTAGAAACAGTTGTTGAAGAAGTAGCAGCCGACACACTCGTTGCCGACACGCTCGTTACCGACACGGTAGCTGTTGCAGAGGCTCTCTAATCACAAGCCACACTGCGAACAAAAGACGATGGCCCACGGGTCACCGTTTTTTTTTGTGCATAGATATTACAAATACCTACCCAATATATATTATACAACCGACAAACCACTAAGATATCCATAACACACATATATTGCAACACTACCTTTTCTCACTAAAAAAAGAGGCATACCTGTTATGGTACACCTCTTTTCATAATTAATTAATGATTTACCTATTTTGTTGCGTCCTCAACTGCTGCTTGCGCTGCGGCCAGACGGGCGATAGGCACGCGGAATGGCGAGCAGCTCGCATAGTTCATACCCACGCGGGCGCAGAACTTAACGCTGCTGGGTTCACCACCGTGTTCGCCACATATACCTGTGCGCAGACCGGGACGTACGGCGCGACCTTTCTCGACAGCCATCTTGATAAGCTGACCGACGCCATTCTGGTCGAGAACCTGGAAGGGGTCAACCTTGAGGATTTTCTTCTCAAGATATGCCGGCAGGAACGATGCTATGTCGTCGCGGCTGTATCCGAAGGTCATCTGTGTGAGGTCGTTGGTGCCAAACGAGAAGTATTGAGCCTCAGTAGCGATACGGTCGGCTGTCAGGGCGGCACGCGGTATCTCAATCATAGTGCCTATCTCAAACTCGACCTCTACGCCATATTCGGCAAACACTTCCTTGGCAACCTTCTGGATTATCTCTTTCTGTTGTTTAAGCTCATAGAGAATACCGATGAGTGGCACCATGATTTCCGGCATGGGGTTCTTGCCTTCTTTCTTAAGTTCGCAGGCTGCGCTGAGTATGGCGCGTGTCTGCATTGCAGTGATTTCCGGGAATGTGATACCGAGGCGGCAGCCACGATGACCGAGCATGGGGTTGTTTTCTGCCAACGATGCAACACGTTGTTGGATTTCACTAACGCTCACGCCCATTTCTTTTGCCATTTGCTCCTGACCCTTGAGATCATGAGGTACGAACTCATGAAGCGGTGGGTCGAGCAAACGGATATTGACGGGCAGTCCGTCCATAGCCTCGAGGATACCCTTGAAGTCGGCTTTCTGATAGGGCAGCAGTTTGGCAAGAGCTTTCTCTCGACCTGCGGCATCCTTGGCGAGGATCATTTCGCGCATAGCGATGATTTTCTGGTCATCGAAGAACATATGCTCCGTACGTGTCAGACCAATACCCTTAGCTCCGAAAGCACGTGCCACACGAGCGTCGTGGGGTGTGTCGGCATTGGTGCGAACCTGCA
>DGSV01000061.1:223-5559 GCA_002394025.1 Bacteroidales bacterium UBA4353 | reverse complement strand
TCATTAACCTTAAAAATCTAATACCATGAAAAACACTTGCAAAATTACGATAAATATGTTTTATAACATCAAACACACCCTGTTTTGTTATGTTTTTTAATATTATTTAACATTAGAGACCATAAATTGACATTATTTTACTATAAAAACCATCGTAATCATAGTTCGTCGCAATCTTCTTAGCTGCAGACTTTCCGAGCTTACCGGCCAATTCACGATCTATATAGAGCAGCCTGATGGCATTTGCGAGTGATGACACGCTTTCGGGTGGTACAAGTATTCCATTCTCGCCAGTATCCACTAACTCACGCTGTGCGCCATTAGCTGTTGTAATCAATGGTTTGCCTAATGCCATATATTCAGCGCACGACAGTCCGAAGGCTTCAGGAGCTATTGTCGGCACCACTCCTATGTCACAGGAAGCGATATAGGGATATACATTAGTCTGAAAGCCAACAAAAAATACTTTATTGGATATATTGAGTACTGCCGTCAAGTTTTGCAGATAGCGTTCATAATTATCCATACCTCCGCCAAGCAGCACTAATACCATTTTCGGGCATTGCTCTGTAATTTCCGCAAAAGCCTTGAGCAGTATTTCAAGACCCTTTTCACGCACCAGACGCCCATGATACATGGCTACCACGGTATCGGAGGGCAGTGATAACTCACGTTTTAGGTCGCGAGGTTCGATATCCTTGGGCACCACCACTGCATTATACACCACATGGATTTTTGTGCTTTGAATAGTGGGTTGAGAAGACAGGAACTCATTTTTGGCGAGACGCGAGACGAAAATCAGTTCGTCAATATACTTATAGAGCCATGTGAACAAGAGTGATGTCTTGGCTTTCTTGACTAAATGGCGTGTCACCACCACTTTGACCTTTACACTTTTCCTGAGCAACATCTTCACTCTAATGGCGACAAATGCATCTCCAAAATTATGAACATGAATTACCACCGGACCGTTCACTTTTCTTAATTTGAGAGCCAACGCCAAAGGTGACAGAAAATCACGAAAACCACCTCCCAAAAGCAATGTCGTAGCGGTTATATTTGCATTTTGAAAATGTTCCTTAACGGTCTTATACATCGATGTCACAACTTCCACGTCATGCCCTTCATGCTTTTGGCGTAATATAAGGTCGAGGGCGTATTGCTCGCCCCCTCCCCATTGTTTGTTGGATATCAAATGTATGATTTTCATCATTTAGCACCTTCAAGTAATTCCTTTGCTAATGCCTGTATGTCAACGCCGGAGAAGTTTCCGGACGTCATCATCAGCAGTGCGGCGTTATGGTAGTCAAGCGTGTGCAACGTGCCCACTAATTCAGCGCTGTCGGTGAATACTTTAAGGTCTTTTCTGCCAAAAGCCTGCCGCACTTCCTCGGTTGTGATAGGTTGCAGACGTTTATGTTTGATGACTTCGGGGTTGAAATATACGTATGCCTCGTCAGCTTCGTCCATACAGCCTTTATATTGTGGCAAGAAGTCGGCAGTCAGGCTCGAGAAAGTATGGAGTTCCATGCATGCTATCAGGTGCTTCGCCGGATATTGTTCACGAACAGCCTTTACCGTAGCTTTGAGTTTCGATGGTGAGTGAGCAAAATCCTTGAAGGCTACGCTGTCAGCGTTTTGCGCTATTTTTTGCAGGCGGTTATTGGCTCCGTGAAACGACTGCATGGCTGTATAGAAATTCTTCTCGGAGATACCCAACTGACCGCATACAAGACGTGCAGCATTCATATTCTGCAGGTTATGCTCTCCAAAGACCTGCATGGCATAGCGTTCGCCACGCGAAACGATATACGTCACTCCGTCAACAACCTCATATTGGGGTGTGGAATACGGGAATGCTATCAGGTCGCGGCGCAAATGCTCAACTATATCACACAGGTTTTTATCGTCAGAGCAATAGATAAGTCTGCCTTGCGCCTCCATCAAGTCCACAAAATCTGAGAACTGTTTCTTATAAATCTCGAAAGTCGGGAACACATTGATATGATCCCATGCTATGCCCGTGAGCACAGCGAGGTGAGGTCTATAGATATGAAATTTGGGTCGATGGTCAATGGGCGACGTGAGGTATTCATCTCCCTCAAACACCGCTATGCGTGATGAAGGGCTCAAACGGACCATGGTATCGAAACCTTCTATCTGGGCTCCAACCATAAAATCGGCTTCCAAACCATTAAGCTTCAAAGCATGAAGAATCATTGCCGTGGTTGTCGTCTTTCCATGGCTACCACCTACTACAACACGAGTTTTTGTCAATGTCTGCTCATAGAGATATTCCGGGAAGCTATAAATTCTCAATCCAAGTTGTTGAGCTCTAATCAATTCAGGATTATCCTTGGTGGCATGCATTCCCAATATCACCGCATCGAGGTCGGGTGTGATACGCTCGGGATACCATCCCTCGCGAGCTGGTAACAGACCCGCCGCGGCGAGGCGACTGCGAGATGGCTCGAAAATCTCGTCGTCAGAACCGGTGACGTGATACCAAGGTATCTCGTTCATGGCAAGAGCAAGGTTGTGCATGGCAGCTCCGCCGATAGCTATAAAATGAATTTTCTTCATGGAATGAAAGGATTATTTTTTTTGAACAAGGAACAAGATATTGACTATTTGACAATTAACAGACATTTACTATTTATTCATTTACTATTTGACAATTGATTGAGTTATTCAGTTATTGAGTAATTTGCACCGAGTTTAGGAGCCAGGAACAAAGACTGGCTGTGTCAAAAACTCCTCCCCTGCCGAAGGAAGGGGTGAAGAAAAATTTGCAAAGTTTTCGATAAGCCGAAACTAATGTCGCTAGCGAACATTAGTGAGGCGAGAAAACGAACAATGAAATTGAATATCCCCGCAAATTTTTCGCAGAAAAGCAATCCTTAATCGGGTGTGTCCACCACCAAATCAGCAATACCAAGTCAAGAACGCGAAGTCAACAATCGATAGACGGAGCCTGGAGCTATGGCAACAACATTCTTGTCTTCGAGGTCAAACAGCATAGCCGAAATTTTATGGAATGGCATACTGACAAGCGGTACGATATCATTAACCTGCAGTCCGTCGGGATACTGCTCTAACACTTTTACTATTTGTTGCTCCTGCTCGGTGAGTTCGGGAAATAGTGCTAATTGCTTGGGTTGCATAGCATCCCACTGCATGGCATTAACGATATCCTGGGCAGACTCCACGAGCGCGGCAACATTACGTTTTATGAGTTGGTTGCATCCCGCGCTTGCTGTGTCATTAATCCTGCCCGGCACCGCCATGACGTCCCTATTATATTCAAGGGCATAGTGTGCTGTTATCAGCGAGCCGCCTTTGACTTTTGACTCTACTACTATCACCACATCTGCCAGTCCGGCTATAATCCTGTCACGCTGCACAAAATTAGGTCCTTCAGGTTTTGTCCCTGAAGCATATTCGGTTAGCAGTGCCCCTTGTTCGAGCATTTTTTTTGCGGTATCGCGATGTACTGAGGGGTAGATACGATCCAATCCGTGCCCCAGCACGCCGTATGTTGGCACTCCGGCATCGAGTGCCGCACGGTGTGCCGTTACATCTATGCCATACGCCAATCCGCTGACAACAACAATATCCGGCACCATTTGCGCCAATTCGCTAACCAACATTCGGCACATATCTTTGCCGTACGAAGTCGGCGTACGCGTTCCCACAACGCTGACATAGCGTTTTTTTGCGTTGAAATCACCGTTTCCCATAGCATAGAGCACAAGCGGTGCGTCGGGACATTCGAGCAAGTGTGACGGGTAGTCGGCGGTGCCATATACCATGGCGCGTAGTTTGTGCTTAACGATAAACTCCACTTCACGTGCTGCCTGCTCAAGATATGCGGGGTCTTTGAAATTTATGTTACGCAACGTTATCTGTGCCCGCTCCTCAACATCCCTCAGGTCAGAAAGGAATACCTCTTGGATATTGTCGCCATAAACTTCGAGAAGTCGGTGCGCGGTACGCAACCCTATTCCTCGGACTTTGGTGAGTGCTATCAGATATTTCAGGTGTTGCAACGGCACGGTGTTTAAGCGCTATTATAACTGACGGAGCAGTTGTTTCATATCCACAGCCTTAGTAATCATGTCGTGGAGTTGTTCGATGGGCACGCGTTGTTGCTGCATGGTATCGCGGAAACGTACTGTTACGCAGTTATCATTTATGGTATCGTGGTCAATCGTTACGCAGAAAGGTGTTCCTATTGCATCCTGACGGCGGTAGCGTTTTCCGATAGAGTCTTTTTCGTCGTAGGTTGTTTTGACATCAAACTTGAGCATATTGACTATCTCACGCGCTTTTTCCGGCAGCCCGTCTTTTTTGACGAGTGGCATTACGCAGACCTTCACAGGAGCGAGCACCGGCGGCAATTTGAGCACCACACGGCTATCTCCGCCCTCGAGCTGTTCCTCGCAATAGGCGGCACTAAGCACCGTGAGGAACATACGGTCAACACCTATTGATGTTTCTATGACATAGGGCGTGTAGCTTTGGTTGAGTTCAGGGTCAAAATACTCGATTTTTTTGCCTGAGAATTTGGCATGCTGGCTCAGGTCGAAATTCGTACGGCTGTGTATGCCTTCCACCTCCTTGAAGCCGAAAGGCATCTCGAACTCTATATCTGTAGCGGCATTGGCGTAGTGCGCCAATTTTTCGTGGTCATGGTAGCGATACTTGTTGTCGCCGAGTCCGAGGGCTTTATGCCAGCGCAGGCGGAACTCCTTCCAGTGTTTGAACCACTGCATCTCATCGCCCGGGCGCACAAAGAACTGCATTTCCATCTGCTCAAACTCACGCATACGGAATATGAACTGGCGAGCTACTATCTCGTTGCGGAAAGCCTTGCCTATCTGTGCTATGCCGAATGGTATCTTCATACGTCCTGTCTTCTGCACGTTGAGGAAGTTGACGAATATACCTTGTGCCGTTTCGGGACGGAGATAAATTTTAGTGGCTCCATCTGCTGTAGAACCCATTTCTGTGGAAAACATGAGGTTGAACTGCCGCACGTCTGTCCAGTTGCGTGTGCCGCTTATGGGGCATACTATCTCTTCGTCGATAATTATCTGCTT
Source organism: Bacteroidales bacterium UBA4353 (assembly GCA_002394025.1). Classification (GTDB taxonomy): domain Bacteria; phylum Bacteroidota; class Bacteroidia; order Bacteroidales; family Paludibacteraceae; genus UBA3747. The sequence goes on along the minus strand of DGSV01000061.1, from coordinate 457 downwards.
GAGCATATCGAGGTCCATTCGGTTCATGGCATCAGCATAGCGGGCATGGAGCTCGTCATAATGTTTTTGATGCTCAAGCACGCGGGCGTTAGTGCTACGGAACTGCGCTTCGTCGAAAGTGTCACCGAAACGTTTGCGAGCCTTATCAACTTCTTTATTTATCTTTTCCTCAATTTTTGCCATTTGGTCCTCAATGAGCACATCGGCACGATAGCGCTTCTTGCTGTCGCGGTT
>DGSV01000061.1:0-150 GCA_002394025.1 Bacteroidales bacterium UBA4353 | reverse complement strand
CGTTGAAAGCATCGACATGCCCCGAAGCCTTCCACGTGGTGGGATGCATGAAAATCGCGGCATCAATACCTACGATATTATCATGAAGCAGCACCATGCTGTCCCACCAATAACGCTTAATATTATTCTTGAGTTCTACACCATTCTGAC
>DGSV01000013.1 GCA_002394025.1 Bacteroidales bacterium UBA4353 | reverse complement strand
TAGTGGTTGAGCATCATCAGGGCAAACAGGTCGTCGGTTGAACTGCCGAAGTCGGCATCAAGAATCATGTTGACCTTTTGCGTGCTTACGGGTGCGGACCCGTTGGTGGTCATTTGCCGTGTTTTGCATGATGTGGCGAGTAGTGCCACTGACATCACTGCGCATAGCAGGATGTGTGTCTTGAGTGTAAGAGTGCTGTTTCTCATTGTGTTAGTGTTGTTATAGGTTTTGTTTGATTCTTTGCAGTGCTTCTTGTGTTTGTTCGTGGCTTCCGAAGGCTGAAAATCTCACGTAGCCTTGTCCGCAGTTGCCGAAACCTACTCCGGGAGTGCAGAGTACCTGACATCGGTTGAGTACGATGTCGAAGAAGTCCCATGATGGCATATTGTCGGGTGTGCGCATCCAGATATATGGTGAGTTAACACCTCCGAAGACTTCATATCCCATGCTCTTGAGGCTCTGTCGTATGTTGGTAGCGTTGAGTAGGTAGTAGTCGATATTTTCCTTGATTTGCTTCTTGCCTTGCGGTGTGTAAGTAGCTTGTGCTCCACGTTGCGAGATGTATGATGTCCCGTTGTATTTGGTGCATTGGCGTCGATACCACATACGTTGCAGTCCCGTTTGTTTTGGTACGATGGTATATCCGCAACGCACGGCTGTGAAGCCCGCCGTTTTGCTGTAGCTTCGGATTTCTATCGCGACTTGTTTCGCGCCATCGATTTCGTATATTGAGTGCGGCACGTCTTGTTCGCGAATGAAGGCTTCGTATGCCGAGTCGAAGATTATGATACTTTTGTTTTCGATGGCATAGTCCACCCATGTCTTGAGCTGGCTGTGTGTCAGGGCTGTGCCTGTGGGGTTGTTGGGGTAGCAGAGATATATGATATCAACTCTTTGTTTTGGTAGTTGTGGAACGAAATTGTTTTGCAGTGTACATGGTAGCATCACTATCTGTCTGCCCGCCATGATATTGGTGTCCACGTACGCCGGATATACCGGGTCAAGCACTCCCACGACATTTTGTTTTTCGAATAACTCGCTGGTATTGCCCAAGTCGCTTCCTGCTCCATCGGATATGAATACTTCCTCCATATCGAGGTCTATTCCTAAAGGTTTGTAATCGTTTTCTATAACCGCTTTACGCAGGAATGTGCTGCCTTCTTCGAGCCCGTAGCCGCGGAAGGTTTCCTTGTGTGCGAGTTCCTCCACGGCATTGTGCATCGCGTCAACAACCACTTGCGGCAGGGGCAGTGTAACGTCGCCCACGCCGAGCTTGATGAGTTGTGCGTCGGGGTGTGCTTGTTGATAGGCATTGCCGCGGTTGACGATTTCCGTGAATAGGTAGTTGTTCTTAAGTTGTTGAAAATTAGTGTTGAAGAGTGCCATTTACTTGTTGTCGAATTTAAATGTTCCTGTGAAGACTTCTTGTGCCGGTCCTGTGAGCAGCACATCTTTTCCATCCCATGCCACGTGCAGTATTCCTCCCGGCAGGTGCACATCAACTTCGTTGTCGGTGAGCCCTTTGTTGATGCATGCAACTGTCGCCGCGCAAGCTCCTGTGCCGCAAGCTTGTGTTTCGCCGCTGCCGCGTTCCCAGACGCGCATGGCGATTTCATTGCGGTTAAGGACACGGACGAACTCCGCGTTAGTGCGGTCAGGAAAGGCTTTGTCATGCTCGATACGCGGACCGAGGGTGTTGATGTCGAGGCTGTCGAGGTCATCAACGAATGTTACGGCATGCGGGTTGCCCATATCCACGCACGTCAGTTCGCCCACCAGACCAGTAAGGCGGGGTTGTCCCATATTAACAGTGACGGACGTAACGGTGTCGCCGGTACTGTGTATTATGAGCGTTTTTATACCTGCTAATGTTTCGAGTGTTATGGTGTCCTTGGTGGTATGTTTATGTTCTCTGACGTATTTTGCCACGCATCGCGAGGCATTGCCACACATCTGCGCTTCCGAGCCATCGGCGTTGAACATACGCATTCTGAAGTCGGCTTTCTGCGATGGCATGATGAGTACCAGACCATCGCTGCCGATGCCCTTGTGGCGATCGCTGACAGCGATGGCGAGGCGGGTCAGCTGCTCGTCGGTGAAAGTCAGGTGGTTGATGATGCAGTCCAAATAGACGTAATCATTACTGGCCCCGTGCATTTTTGTGAAAGGAATGGACATCAAGGAGATTTACTATTTTGAGATTTACTATTTTAATATTTACTATTTTGATATTTTGATATTTCGATATTTCGATGTTTCGATAAATCGATATTTCGTTATTTCGATGTTTCGATAAATCGTTATTTCGATATTTCGATGAATCGTTTTTCACTGTTTCTGACCGTTGGTTTAGTGTCCCCAAGGTCCACCTCCGCCCTGACCGCCGGGGCCTCCGCCATGTCCGCCTCCGCTGACGTTGCCGATGGTGGTTGAGATAGACGATAGTGTGAAACCGCCACTGACGAGGTCGCTACCGCCGGAGTACGTAGCATCGGTGTAGTATCCGAAGATGTTGGTGCCGCCGCTTATGGTGCCGCCTGAAGTGAGGTAGTATGTTGTTCCTGATTTGAGGTTCGGGCTGCTGAATAGTAGTCCGAAGTCGTTGGAGTAGTTTTGGAGCGCACTGATGATAAGCAGGTTCTGGCTGCCGTCGCTGATAGCCATATTGGTGCCGGCAGATGCCGAGCCGCCGTAAAATACCGAGTATTGTGATGTTCCGGAGCCTTGGGGATAGCAGCTCATGCCTTTTCCGCCAATGCCGACTATGGTGCCGCCGGTAACCACGAAGTTGCTATTGTTGTCGGTGTCGATGCCCTCTTGCGGCGATGTTGCTCCCACGCCGACCACCAGCCCGCCGCTGATGTTGATTTTGCCGTTGCTGTCGATGCCGTCGTTATTTGTAGAGCGCGCATAGACCTTACCTCCGCTGACGTTCAGTTGACCTGCGGAGTTGATGCCATCGTCGTAGGCGTAAGCCATCATATATCCGCCCGTGACGCTTATGTTGCCTTTGCTTTCTATGCCTTCGCTTTTATTTCCGCCAGTGGCGTTACTTATCAAATTTCCGGCATTGACGGTGATATTGCCGTCAGCCTTGATGCCTTTGGCATAGCTGTGCAAACTGCTGGAGTATGTGTAGCTGGCTCCTGACGCCGAAGCGTAGAAATATCCGCCGTTGATTTGTATCACTCCGTCTGATGATATGCCTTTTGCGCCTTTGCCAGATACCGCGACGTGCATGTTGCCGCCTGTAGCGTACAACGCTGCGCATTTGACGCCGTGCGCTGCCGACACGTCACTATCGGCATAGACGGCGTTGCCCGTGGTGCCGATGAATATCTCGCCGCCGCTGATGATTAGTTTGCCATCAGCTTTGATACCCTTTGAGGCTGTACCCGTGGTGCTGGCGATGATAATGCCGTTGGTGATGAGTAGGCTGTCGATGGCGTTGATGGCGTGTGCTTTGTCACCTGTGGTGTTGAGTTCGAGCAGACCTCCGTTGATATACATCGCTCTTGGTAGGTCAGCCGTTGCGTATTCTGTTTTGAGGGCGTCATTGACTGATGTTATGTGCACTTCGCCATTGGTGATTACCAGCGGTCCTTTGTCCACAGCCATGCCGTTGCTGTTGGCGGTGAGGTGCAGTTCCCCTCCTCGGATGTATATGCCGTCGTTGGCATGCATGGCGTCAGAAACTTTTGCCGTGGCGTTGAGTGTTATGCCGTAGCGCGTAACGATGTAGTCGTCAGAGGCTATGGCGTGTTTGTAGTTGCCTGTGACGTTGAGAGTTCCGTTGCCGGAAAAGAGAAGTTTACCATTGGCGAATATTGCCGCTTTCTGATCTTCCTCTGACTCGGCATACGCTGTGCCATCGGCTATGGTGTTTGTGGTACCTTCCGGAATGTCAATGTAAGCTCTTTTGTTGGATTGCAGGTTGAGCGCCGGACCGTCGGCATTGGTCAGTTTGAGACCGCTGAGCGTCAGACCGTATTTGTAGGTGCTGTAGAGCTTGAACATGCCGTCGTCAGAATTGCCCGTAAGGATGTACTTGATATTCTGCGCAGTAGATGTTATCACCACGTCGGCGCCGGATATGCTCACCGAAACGCTGTCGACTTGGGGCGTTACTGTGGCTGACGAGCCGTTGAAAGTTATGAAGATCTCGTGGTTGAACGTCATTGACTCGATGTAGTCGCTATGAGTGGTGGTATAGCTGATGTCCTTGTTGTAGTTGGTGGCAGAGGTGATGTATGACGTGCATGACGAGAGCAGCTGCGAGGGAGTTTGCGCCTCTGGCATGGCGGTCATTTCTGTGGTGCTGCCCGTGGATGTGATGTCAATGGACGTGGCGCCGTTGTCAACGCTGCTGAAGCCGTTTTCTCCGCTGCTGCTTCCACCTGAATAGGACGATGTGACAGCGTCTTTTTCAGAGCATGCGAGCAGCATTGAGGCGCCGAGCATGATAGTTAGTATTCTGGTTTTCATAGTTAGGTCAGTATTTGGGCTTTACGGTGAAGTTATAAGCCACTCCGATGATGTGTTTGAAGTCTCGTTCGCGGCTCACCTCGAGTTTCCGGGCCTTCTTGGTGATGTTGTAGTCGCGGTCGAAGTCGGCGGAGAACTTGTAGAAGAAGTTCAGGTGGTGGTTTTTGGCGGGAGTGTATTTGACTCCAATCGCGGGTCGTATCATGCTTATGTAGTTACCTTTGAAGTCGTATGTTGTAGTCATGTCGGCATCTTCGTTATAGACGTATCCTGTGATGGATTTGGCGTTGAGTGTGTTCTCGACTTCCACCGACAGATAGGGTTTTATTGGTTTGCCAGGTATGTTGTATTGGACGTGGAGTCTTGAGCGCAGATGCCAGTCGTATTTATTCTTTTCGGCGGTGTTGATGCTGTCGAAGCGCATGGTGAGCATTGGTCTGGCTCTGAGTGCTATTCTCCATCTGCCGGGATGGAATATGAGTTCAGCGCTGGCTCCTATACGGTGTTTGAGAAGGTCTTTGTTTTCTTTATGAGTATAGAGCAGTGTGTAGTCTAATCCCAGTGTGAGATATTTGCATGTTATGAAGTCAAACGCAGCCTGTGTGTGTGATTTGATGGTTCCGGAAAAGTTGAAGCGCGCGGATTCGTTGACGCCTATCTCGAGCCATTTGGCGGGCTCGAAAGTAACTCCCGCCTCGACCCATGCCTCTGCGCCGTGGCTCTTGACCACCTCATCACTTTTGAGTTCATACTGCCCGGCGAATAAGGCTGTCGGCAGCGTTAAACAGAGCAGTAATAGTATATGATTGATTTTCATGATTATACTTCTCCTCCCATATCTTTTATTTTCGTGTAGGTGTCTATGCTGTTTGTTTTTCCTTTGTCGAGTGTGTAGTGGAGTTTGATGAATGCCACGTCACGCAAGAAGTCGATATGTCCTATTTCAAGGTCATCGATTTTGAGTCCTGTACGTTTTTCGATGTCTTCGATGAGTTCTTTGCGCCGCTCGGGCACTATGTTGTCGATTTTTTCGTAAAGTATGACTTTCGTTGATCGGTGTTTGAGGTTAATATTTTCTATGCAAAATGTGAGCAGTAGTAACAATGCGTTCGCCACCATGAGTTCCGTGAAGCTCACAGTCATGGCAAGTCCATTGATTACCGCGAGCCCGATAATGACGAAGAGGTATGTCATCTCGCGTATAGGCACTGTTTCTGTGCGATATCTTATTACTCCGAAAATTGCGAACAGGCCTAGTGTAAGCCCGATTTGGAGTTTGACGTTGTCGAGCAGGAAAATTAGCAGGAACATAGTGCTGCTGAATAGCATGAAAGTGACGTAGTAGTCGAGGCGTCGGCTTTTGCGATAATAGCAGAATTGCACCAACAGCCAGCTCACGAGCAGGTTGATGGCGAAGCGGAACAGTAGTGATACGAGGCTTGGCCCGTCGAAAAGCGGAACCTCGAACATACTGTTGAGCCATCCTGCGTTTTGAGTCACCTGATAACCAAATTCTTCCGCTATCTGCGAATCAAATTCCGAGAATGCGGCTGTGGTGTCGCTCAGGTATTCTGTGGGGCGCATACCCAGTAATTCTTCTTGTATCATAGTCAGTGGTTTAGTTTATCAATGAGTCGTAGTTTTTTCTTGAAGCGGTTAGTTTTCACCGTTGTGTTAGTCAGTGCGGTACCTATGCAGTATTTGCTGCATTTGGCTTGTTTGACGCGCATATCGAGCAGAATATCTTTCATCTCGGAATGTTGCGCGCCGTCTTGTTTGAGTTCTACAATGAGCAGGTTATCACACTCTACGACTTTTTTTGTTCTGAAATTTTCGAATAGCAAGCAGAAGTCGAGTGTGAGTCGTTCCGTCTTGCGTTTGTTGACAAGCGTAATGCGTTGGAAATGGGTGCGAACGTGTGGTGAAAGGGTTAGCGGGTCATAGTGCGAGCGCATCTCAAGGAATTCGAAGCCTTCGGCATCAAGTTCTATGTGCTCGAAGGCTTCAGGATTTATGCTGACACGTTTCTTCTTGGTGCGTCCCGTGTTAGTCTTGTTCTTGACTTCTATGAAGAACAACCCTGACTCCACATAGTTGCGAGTTCTGATTTTCTGTCGTCTGAGTTGTCGGTCGTGATGTCTGAGATACATATCACAGGCATCGGTGTCGTAGTAGATGGTGTCGTATGTCGGGGTGCGGTTGCCGTCAATGTCCTGTACGAAGTATTTGTCTTTGGCTTTGAGCAGTAGTTCGGGTAGCCGTTCCAAATTCATGATGTACTTGGTATCAATTCGGTTCATGAGTTTGATACCATTCATCTGTTCAAGCGTGATAGGCATCATCTGCTTGAGTACCGATTCTATTGCCGACTTATTTAGCATCGGAGAATATGTATTCAAAGACCTTTACTGACATCAGTTTACCGGTAGGTGAGTAGTTGTATTGTTTCTTTTTAGTTCCGTCAGTATTGTACTCGTACTTCCTTATCATGTATGGTTTGTTGCGGTCGTCATACTCCACTTCTCTCACCAGCAGTCCCGTAGTGTCATCGTATTGATAGACTTTGCGCCATCGCATGCCGTATGAGGCATATTCTATTTCTTCTATCTTGCGTCCTTGGTCGTCATAAGTGCGTTGATTATCGAGCCATCGTGTTTTTGTCGATTGGCTTGTGTTCCACTCTTTGATGGTCAGGTTTTTGCGCTTGTTGCGCTTGGCGAGTGTTTCTTCGCTCACTTGTCCGAACACCATAGCAGCACATAGCGCCAAGGTCATCAGCGTTAATAATTTCTTCATAATGGCAGGTTTCTGTGTTTTGCTTAATCTTCCTTATCTAAGCATGTGACGTATTTCGGCGTCTATGTCTTCGGGTTTTGTAGTGGGAGCGTAACGGATGATTTTCTCGCCGTCCTTGGATACGAGGAATTTCGTGAAGTTCCATTTGATGGCGTCCGTCAGGAAGCCTTTTGTTTGCGCTTTGAGGTATGCGAACAGCGGGTCCTGCTTGTCGCCGTTGACGTCTATTTTCTTCATCAGCGGGAAGTTAACGCCGAAGTTCAACTCGCAGAATTGCGCTATCTCCTCATCACTGCCGGGTTCTTGATGAGCGAATTGGTCGCAGGGGAAACCGATAACAACAAGACCTTGGTCTTTATATTTATCGTAGAGTTCCTGAAGACCTTTGTATTGGGGTGTAAAACCGCATTTGCTGGCGGTGTTGACTATGAGGAGGACTTTGCCTTTGTACTGCGACATGTCCACTTCCTCGCCACGGTTGTTCAGAGGTTTGAAATCATAAATGGTAGCCATATCTTTTTTGTTTGAGTTTGTTAATGACGATAGCATGTCGGACTTGTTGCCTATGAGCAACAGCGCGCCGACTATAGCCACGAATACTACGCTGAGCGCTATGGAAAGTTTTCGTTTCATAGTGGTGTGTGTTATTGTGTGTTAATTTTGTCTTGATGACGGCAAAGTTAATGAATTTTCGTTAATTGAGCAAATGCCGCCCGCCAGAGCGGGCTCCTTAACACGCTCTATGAAGCTCCGCTGTTGTCTGCTAAAGCGTTAATGTTAACGTTTGCGGAAAAAACGCAAATGTTTTCTGTGTCGTTTTGCGCTAATCAGAAAAAAAATACTACCTTTGTGCCGAAAATGTGATTTTCGGGGCAAAAACAAGCCGAAAAAATGTGATTTTCGGGGCAAATACAAGCCCGAAAATGTGATTTTGTCAGGTTGGAATAACATTAAAAAATTGATATAGATTGTATTATAAAGCTTAGGCGCTATGGAACTGCTAAAAAGAAAGATAGATGATTACCTTTTGGAATGGAAAGGTAATGCAAGGAGAAAACCCTTGATAGTGAAAGGAGCCAGACAGGTGGGTAAAACAGCGTCAATACGCTCATTTGCCGCGGCTAATTACGAGTCAGTTATTGAGATAAACTTTGTGCTGCAGAAGAAGTTCAGGTCGATTTTCGACGACGGGTATGAAGTTGAGTCCATTATCAAGAATATCTCCTTATTGGAACCTTCGTGGGAGTTCATACCCTACAAGACATTGATTTTTTTTGATGAACTGCAGAGGTGTCCTGACTGCGCTACGTCGTTGAAGTCCTTTTGTGAGGACGGCCGTTATGATGTTATCTGTTCAGGGTCGTTGATGGGTATTTACTACGAGGAGATAGAGAGTAATGCTGTTGGTTTCAAGGAAGACTATGAGATGTATTCGATGGACTTCGAGGAATTTTTGTGGGCCAAAGGCTACAAAAGTTGGCAGATAGAAAACATGTATCAGCACATGATAGATGTACAGCCGTTCTCGCAAATAGAATTAGCCACCCTGATAGACATTTTTCGTGAATATATGACACTTGGCGGAATGCCGGAGGTTGTTAAGATGTTCATTGATAACGGGCATTTCGGAGGTACTCTGGAACTGCAAAGGCAGTTGCTAAAGGACTATGAGGAAGACATAACAAAATATGCCCGGCAATCAGACAAAGCCAGAGTGCTTGCGGTGTACACTCACATATCGACCTTTCTGGCCAAAGAAAACAAGAAGTATCAGATAACGAAAATAGCGAAAGGGGCTCGCAACAGAGAGTATGTGGGAGCTGTGGAATGGCTCCGGCAGGCAGGTGTGATAAACGTGTGCTATTGTCTGAATAATGTTGAGCTGCCTTTGAAGGGTAATTATGACGCTGACTATTACAAGCTTTATTATCATGACACGGGACTTCTGATAGCATCTCTTGACGAGGAGGCGCAGGAAGACCTCCGCGCCAATAAGAATTTTGGCACCTATAAAGGCGCCATATATGAGAATGTCGTGGGGGAGATGTTGCGTAAGTCAGGCTATGAGCAGTTGTATTTTTACAAACACGATAATCCTGCTTTAGAGATGGATTTTTTTGTTCGTGATGCCGACTCTCTCATACCTGTTGAGGTGAAAGCCAAAGACGGTGCTACAGCCTCATTGTGTAATCTCATCACTTGGAAATCATATCCTGATGTGAAATATGGTATAAAGTTAGGTAACAAGAATGTCGGTTTTAACGGTCAGTTTTACACGTTTCCATATTTCCTCGCTTTTCTGCTAAAGCGGTTTCTTAAGGATAAAAGTCAGCGTTGATTAGTGAGTTTTGATCGTTTGTTCAATCACTTGCTGTAGTTGCAGGGCTTGCTGTTGTCTGCTGAATTGGCAAGCCGTGTTGCTGTCTGTGTCGGTTTGCGTGGTGTTTGTCGCGCTCCATTGTCTGTAGAGTTTTCTGACGTATTGCAGGAACGCTTCAGGGTCGCTGTCTGTTATGCCGGCTTTTGTGTTGTCTATGAGTTCTTTGAGGGGCCCTGATGTGCAGCGCGAGCATAGCACCGGCGTGCCGGCTCCTATTGCTTCGAAGAATTTTGTTGTCATGATTCCGTGCGGACCGTCGGCATCCTCTACTTCGGTGAGTACCAATGCCGCAGAGGCTCTGCTAAGTATATGCGGCACTTGTTGGCGGGGCACGTAGTCACGGAAAGTAATCCTATGACGGATGGAATCATGGATGACTTGCGTCAGCATTTGACGACTTGCAGCGTCGGTATAGAAAGTGAGGCGGATATCCAGCCCTTCATCGTTAATGAGTTGTTGCACAAAGGAGAAAAAAGGTTGTGCATTCTGTAGTGGCTTGCCATAGTACTTGCCTAAATATACGATATTGAAGTTTTCTTGTTTTTTGGCACGCGGCACTACGCTGTCAGCGTCATAGCCGTTATAGATGAGGTGTATGTTGGTGTTGTAGTCTTTGAGTTGTTCAAGGTGCCAAGGTGACACGGTCGTTATCGCGTCGGCTTGTCGCAGCACTTGGTTGCGCCGTTGTGTCTCGCGCCGTTGTTTGAGTTTAAGCAGTGGGGTGAGTATCCTGTGGTGGTATTGGTGATAGACAAATCCCGGAGCCTGTTCTGCCATGTCGCGTATGTCAACGATTAGTTTTGCATTGACTTCTTGGGCTATGGTATGCGCTGTGAGTAGCGGAAAAGAATTGAAGGTGCTGCATAGTATAGCGTCATAGGTTTTGCCGCTGATGTTTTTTCTGATGGCATTGGTGAATAGTTTTTCCTTGAGCGGGAAGAGGATATCAATGAGCCATACCGCAGTCCGGACCAAGAACGCCATGACGCTGTTTTTTCCGTAGATGGGTAGTTGTAAGTACTTGTATTTGAGATTTGTCAGTTGCGTTTTGTTGTCATGGTAGTATTCACTAATCAGTTCTACGTCATGACCTTGTTGGGCAAGGTGTTGCGCAAAGCTGCGCGCCCGGACTCCGTAGAGCGGCGGGGTGTGAGCGTCTGTTATGATGAGGATGCGTGCCATCGTATAGGGTCCTAATGTGTTTTAGTACCAAGCCATATCTTCCGGTGTCGTTAGTTGCCGCCTTTGTTTCCGCGAAGGATTTTTGAAGATGGGCTTGTTGCCGGTTTTGTCCCAGATGAATTTGTTGAGTTCGTATGTTGCCCACGCGCTCAAAGCTCCCAGTGCCGCACCCGCCAACACGTCTGTGGGGTAGTGTACGCCGAGGTTGATGCGTGAATATCCCACTGCAGTGGCCCAGAGGTATGCCGGTACGCTGATATACCACCGGCGGTACTGCAGTGTGAGCGTTGTGGCGGTATTGAAAGCCAGCGCCGTATGTCCTGAAGGCATGGAGTAGGAGTCGGGGTGGTAGTAGGGTTCTATGTAGCCTGGATAGCGTTCGTAGGGGCGTTGGCGTTGCGCGATATGTTTGATTCCTTCTTTGAGCCCGAAGGTAATACCTACCGCCGCAAGGCTGCCCACGGCATAGCGGATTTGCTCGTCGTCGTGCATGACACCTCCGGCAATGGCTTGGGCCACAGGCAGCCCGAGGCTGACGAAATAGACGCTGGTGCTGAAAACCTCGCTGGTGGTGTGAAGCGAGCTTATACGGGCGTTATTACGTACGAATACCGCTTCCTTCGACTGACTGATGACATTCAGCGAAAGACAAAGGCATAGGCATGTTATGATGTATCTGGTGCTCGGAATCTTCATAAATAAATGCAAAATTAAGAAAAAAATCGTAACTTTGCATCTCCAAACTATTTATTAACCCGACTGTGGAAGGATTTCTGATGATTGCAACCACAGTATTAAAAAATGCTAAAACATTATGGCACATTATCTTTTTACTTCCGAATCAGTTTCGGAAGGTCATCCTGACAAGGTCGCTGACCAAATTTCTGATGCGGTTTTGGACTCATTTCTGGCCTTGGATTCCACTTCCAAAGTCGCTTGTGAAACTCTTGTAACCACTGGTCAGGTGGTGATAGCCGGTGAGGTGAAGTCCGAGGCTTATATTGATTTGCAGACTGTGGCTCGCGGTGTGATTAACAGGATTGGCTACACTAAGTCGGAGTATATGTTCGACGGCAACAGCTGCGGCATCTTCTCAGCCCTTCATGAGCAGTCGCAGGACATTAACCGCGGCGTTGACAATGCCGTTGAGCAGGGCGCCGGCGACCAAGGTATGATGTTCGGCTATGCTTGTAATCAGACGCGCAACCTTATGCCTCTGACGCTTGACATGGCGCACGCCATGCTTCTTGAGCTCGCCGCGATACGTCGAGAGGGCAAGCAAATGACATATCTCCGCCCTGATGCCAAGAGTCAGGTAACAATAGAATTTGATGAGCAAAATCATGCCGTGAAGCTACACACCCTTGTGTTGAGTACACAGCATGACGAGTTCGTGACCGTCGGCGCTGAGGCGGGCACTCAAGCTGAAGCTGACAGCCTGATGCGCAATACTATAGAGCGTGATGTGCGCGATGTTCTGCTGCCCCGTGTGGCGCGTCTTGATCCGGAATATGCCCGCCTTCTTGCCTCCAATGATTTCGTCCTTTATGTCAACCCCACAGGAAAATTCGTCATAGGGGGTCCTCATGGTGATACCGGACTTACAGGTCGCAAGATAATAGTAGATACTTACGGCGGTCGCGGGGCTCACGGCGGTGGTGCGTTCTCCGGCAAAGACCCCAGCAAAGTGGACCGCTCGGCAGCGTATGCCGCACGGCACATAGCCAAAAACCTCGTAGCGGCGGGCGTCGCCGACGAAGTGCTCGTACAGGTGGCTTACGCAATAGGTATTGCAAAACCTGTCAGCCTATATGTCAATACTTATGGAACAGCGCATGTCAACTGCTCCGACACAGAAATAGCCGATAAGGTCTCAAAAATATTTGATATGACACCTCGGGCTATCATCGAGCGCCTGAAACTCCTCAATCCCATTTATGAGGAAACGGCGGCCTACGGACATATGGGGCGTACACCACAAGTCGTGAAAAAACACTTCCGACAGTCTGACGGTACCATCAAAGAATGCGAAGTTGAACTGTTTACGTGGGAAAAAACAGACTACGTAGAGCAGGTGAGAAAAGAGTTTGGAATACTATAAACAAATATACGGTGAAGTGTAAGTTAGTAATATTGACATTCACTTTTATTTGTGCTATGTCTTTCTCACAGCAAGTTATTCCTATGTCAACCAATGAAGGATTGTTTCCTGATGATGTTGATTTTCTCAGCAATCCTCATGACGCTATGCTGAACATAATTGATAATTATGGTGCCGGTACATATTTTGATTATCCTCAGCAACTTGATAAAATAAAAAGTCTGCTTGTTGACGATTCTTTATCAATAGCTGATAGTGAACTTACAAAACTTACTAAAGTTAAAAAGATAATCCTTGACGCTGGTGGCATATACGAATATAATTACTTCAAATGTGCCTTTACGTTTAATGGCAAGGGCTTATACTATCGTAAGTTGGCAGGTTCGCAACGCCAGTCAGGATATGTGTACCGCAAGGATGACAGTCATTTGTTGTTTATAGGAGGAAGCACAGTTAATGACGATCCGCTGACCACTTATGATGTTGACAATTCCGTGGTTGGATTGCTGTATAAGAAATCTTCGGCAGATTATGTCATGCTCTGTCATGAGAATAATCACCACTATATTTTACTGTTTAGTAAATAGTCAACAATTCCAATAAAACTAAAAGGGTGCCACAAAGGCGCCCTTTTAGTTTTATTTGCGTATTATGTTGTTGCTAATTCTGTCCTTTGTTTTTCCCGAAATCGCTGTCGATGTTGAGCAGTGGTATGAGTGCCAGAGTTGGTATGACGCAAATCATGACAAGGATGAAGAAGTGTTGGTAGCCGAGTTGTGTTTGCAGCCATCCTGCCGCCATGCCGGGAAGCATCATTCCCAATGCCATGAGTCCAGTACAGAAAGCGTAGTGTGAGGTTTTATGTTCGCCCCGTGCCACGTATATCAGATACATCATATACGCAGAAAAACCAAATCCATAACCCAGTTGTTCTATCGCGACGCATGTCGTGATTAAAGTTACAGATGGTTCAGTCATATATGCCAGAATTACATATACAATATCAGGTAGCGTTATGGCGAGTGCCATAGGCCACATCCATGCTTTTAGTCCGTGTCTGGCGATGCATAGTCCGCCGATGATGCCTCCCGCGGTGAGGCATATAACTCCCACGGTGCCGTATGCCATACCCACCTGCGCTGTTGTCAGTCCCAGTCCTCCGGCTTCGGGGCTGTCGAGCATGAAAGGTGCCGACATTTTGCTTAGCAGGGCTTCGCTAAGGCGGTAGAGGAGCATGAAGAGCAGCGCCACGACGATGTTATCCTTGTGCATGAAGTCGGCGAGCAGTTGTCTCAGACCGCCGCGTGATGTGTCGTCGTTGCTATAAGCGCGTACGGTATGTTCTATCTGTGGCATGAGCGCCATGTGGTAGAAGGCGAGTATGGTGAATAGCGCCGCCAAGGTTGCGAATACGCCTCCCCAAGCTTTTGCCACTCCGAGACGCGTTTCAAGATATCCGGCGAGCATGACAAGCAGTCCCTGACCGGTGATTGATGCTATGCGGTAGAAAGTGCTTCGTATTCCCACGAATAACGACTGCTGATGTTCGTCGAGGGCTAGCATGTAGTATCCGTCGGCGGCTATGTCGTGCGTGGCGCTGGCGAATGCCACCACCCAGAGCATTGCCAGTGTGAGTCTGCCGCCAATGGTCAGACCGCTGTGCAGGTCAACGTCCTGACTACGCAGCACAAGAGCTATGACGGCGAATGCCACTGCCAGCAGCCATTGCATGGCGAGCACCCACCAGCGTTTGGTGCGCAACAAATCCACCATGGGACTCCAGAAGGGTTTGATAACCCAAGGCAGATAGAGCCATGAGGTATGGAGGGCGATGTCGGTATTGGACATTCCGAGGTTCTTGTACATGATAACGGCTATTGTCATCGCTACCACGTAAGGAATGCCTTCAGCGAAATACAAGGATGGTATCCACGACCATGCTTTTGCGGTGTTGTCAGACATTGTTGGCGTTGTTTTTTTGTTAACTGCAAATTTACGCAAAACAAACCGCATGAGCAAATGTCTGTCTGTTATTGCTGCTCAGAATTTCATCTGTAAACCGAGCCCTGTTGATGACGGCGCAAATTCAAGATGCGTAACTCCGCCTTTCTCGCGGTTGTATATATCTATGGCATTGCGCAGATGTGTGCCGGACGATGCCCAGCATATTATTCCGCTCAATAGAGAAGTGCCTCCCAATATATAAAAGACGCTTGCTCCTATATTGACATCGTAGCTGGAGCATACGATTCCCGGAGCGATGAACACTAAACTGCCGAAAGTGAATCCGGCTCCGAGACCTGTCAATACCGAGTATTTGTATTCTTCTTCTTGGGCGTCAGGTATGTTTTTTAACAAGTCGCTGAGCGCAAAACTGCCTATTTTTTTGTCGCCGCGATAGATGTTTTTGCGACTAACGTAGCGCAATGGTTGAAAAGGTGTAATTCCGTATGCGTTTTCGGCTTTGTCGGCAGATTGAGAATTAAAAGTTTGAAAACTTTGCGTATTTTGAGCCGTGTTCTGCTGCGTTGCTGTCTGTTGTGTTATTGCCGTCTGCGAAGTTTGTTGTGTGGTTGGCGCAGCTTGTTGTGTGGTTGGCGCAGCTTGTTGTGTGGTTGGCGTAGCTTGTTGTTGGTCCGGCGTAGTAAATAATTCCTCGGTGCCATTGTTGTAGATTATCTTCCATACGTTGTTCAGGGCTATGCGTCTGTTGACGTTAGGAGTGTCAGTCCTGCGATAAATGATTTCTGTGTCAGTAACATCTGTAACATTGCAGATGATTTGGATGCGTGAGGCGGTGTAAATAACATCTTCTGCAGGCAGTAAGGCATAAAATGCAAATACTACTAATGTCGTAAAAAATCTCTTCATGATATAATGAGTTTTGCTGTTTACGGAGCAAAAGTAGTTATAAAGCGTGACAGGTCAAAATTTTCGATTTCGTTATCGAAAATATCGAAAATATCGAAAAAGTTTTCGGTCAGTAGATTTTTGTGAGTTGCGTGTCAGGGTAGTAGAAATCAAGTATGTGCCCGCTAATTCCAAATGTAATTTATCGTAATCGAAGCGTTATCGTCATAATATGTTGTGGATTCGGGATATGTGCTTAATTTTGATGGTGTTATTTTGGCAGTCCAAAAGCCTTTGCCGCTTGCCTCACCGCTAACTTTTGAAGCGCTCTTATACAATCGTAAGACATAAGTTTTTGAAATACTTATAGATACTGGAGTACCGAATGTGTATTGGAATGGGACGTTGGCATTCATTGACAGCAGTTCCCAATTTGTGTAAAGATACGTAGTTTTGTACAGCGTGTAATCATCGGTGATTTGTATTTGATAGTAGTTGTTGTTTGTAGGTATTTTGTTGTAAACAAATCCTGCTATTTTGCATGATGTTGGAGCTTCAATTTTAATGATTTGCTCGTATGTGCTCGTTTTTGAACCTCGTGTAGCCGTCATTTTCACATTATACACTCCTATGCCATTGTATCTGTGTGTAGGATTTTTTTCTGTTGACGTGTTTCCGTCTCCGAAGTCCCAGTGGTATGAAGTCGCATTGGTTGATGTGTTGGTGAATACGGCTTTTAGCGGGTGGGCTGTTTTATATGTAAAACCTGCTTTTGGATTAGGATCAGTAATTGTAATAACACAATAGTAACTATGTGATAATGTTATGTTTTTGGCAGTGAGCGTAACTTTGTATGTGCCGGCTTGTACAAATTCGTGTGTAGGATTGGCTTCTGTTGAAGTTCTACCATCGTTGAAATCCCACAAGTAGGTTTGTGCATTTTTTGACTTGTTAGTGAAAGCTACAGAAAGCCCCGTGGCTAAGTATGAGAAATCTGCGGTAGGCTTAATTTCTGTCGGTTGTTGCTCAGTTGGATTTTCTTCTTGTTGTGCTTGTGGAGCTTCAACATCTATCAAGGTAGTGTACACGTCGGATAATGAACCATTACGGGCAATTAACGAAACGCTATACGTGCCAGCCTTATCATAAGTGTGAGTCGGTGAGTCTTCGTGTGATATCCTACCATCTCCATAGTTCCATTCATATGTATTGGCGTCAGTTGAAGTGTTGAAGAAGACGACTTTCAGATTTTTTTTGCTATAAGTGAATTGTGCTGAAGGCAAAACATCAGGGTCATTGTTTTTGCAGCACGTGAAAAAAAACGCAAGCAGTGTTAATGCTGTAAATAATCGTTTCATACTATTAATATTGTAAAAAAAAATGCTCCGTGATTTAGTTTTCTCGGAGCAAAAGTAGTTATAAAGCGTGACAGGTCAAAATTTTCGATTTCGTTATCGAAAATATCGAAAATATCGAAAAAGTTTTCGGTCAGTAGATTTTTGTTAGTTGCGTGTCAGGGTAGTAGAAATCAAGTATTTGCTTGTGAGTATATCCTTCTTCGGCCATATTGGCGGCTCCTATCTGGCATAGTCCCACACCATGTCCCCACCCGCGTCCGCGGAGTTGGAAGACGTGTTTTTTGTCGTCTGTTTTGCTGATGTCGAATGCCGAGCTATAGAGGTGTGTGGGTGACAACAGTCGGCGTATTTCGAGTTCTTTGCTGACGATTATTGACCGTAGTTTACCTGTGATGCGCAGTTTTTTTATTCGTTGTGACGGGCCTCTTTCCAGTGCTTCCAAGTCTGTGATATCGCCGAGGTCCATGCCTGTTTTTTCGAGTATAAAGCGTCGTATGTCTTCGCCTGATACGGTGATTTGCCAGCGGTAGTAGTCTTTTGTGGCGTGGTCGTAAGTGTTCAGCGCATATTGGTTCAGCGGATGTTTCCCGGGGTCGCAGTAGGGGTCGGGATGGCTGGTGAGGTAGGGGTAGTCGATGTCAGCCCAGCATGTAGAGAACAGTTCCGTAGTGCCTCCGCAACATTTGCTGAATCGCGCATCGCATATTTGTCCATGATATTCCAGAACTATGCCTTCGGTGCTTTTCACAGCATTCGCAACGGCTTCGTTTATGTTGTCATGCACCCCCTGATAGCGTTGGCAGTGGTCATCGGCGCATACGTCGAAGGCTGTGTGGGCGTCACGTTCGTAGATGACTTGGTGGTGATACGTTTCGCCGTCCGTGACTTGGTGATGACACGTTTCGCCGTCCGTGACTTGGTGGTGACACGCTTCGCCGTTTGTGTCTTCTTGTTGCAGGATAGCGTGCATGAGCCATGTGCGTGATATAATGGCGTGGGCTTTAAGGAGTTCTGTAGGTGCTGTAGGTGCCATTTCGGAACAGATGACGCTAATCAGGTATTGCTCCACATCAATGTCGTTGACGTACCATGGCACACCTTCGACGTCCGTGGTACGCATAGAACCTTGGAAACGCAGCCCGAGATTTTGTTGCCAGTGGAAGTCGCGACCGATAGTAACCCTGTCGAGCACATTAAGCCCCTGCGCGTCATGTGTCAGTTTGCAATTCGTTGCTGAACAGATGCCGACGCTGACAAGTGGTTGTTGATAATCTGCCGGATAGAGGCATTGTTCGTAGATACTTGCTATGTCTGTGGCAGTGATTTTATTGTAGTGTTCGACGGATGGCGTGATGATTAGTCCCGCAACTTCCGCCGTGGCAGGGCTTACGAGAATGCGTTCCGGCTCTTCGGCACTGTATTGCCATGGGCGAAATAGTCGGCGATGGAAGACATAGACATGTATTTGCTTGTTGAAATACCGTGCTATGACGTTGACCATAGGTTCTTCGGTAGTGTGTGTTATGGTTTTGAGGTTATGCATGAGCAGTTTGGTGCGCAGTGCGGCAAGCTGTGGCGTATCGGCTATGATGTGATAACAGCCATGTGGCTCGTTCCATTTGAGCGGTATTTCTTCAGGCACTCCGACTTGCAGGTGCAGGTGGTCAGGTGCCGAGGCTCCGCAGCGTGGTCCGTTGTAGAACACAAAATGCTGTGGCATGAGTTCCGCGAGGTCCATCATGTCTGCGACAACGTCGTCGAAGCGTTGTGGTTTGTGTTGCGCAGCGGCTATCGTGAAGTGACGCGAAAAGATGGGGTATGGGTTCACGAGGCAGTGGTATGAGCGCCATATCACGGTTTCCTGCTCTTTAGGGCGGTTGTTCTCACATAAGAAGCATGGACGTTCTTTCACCGCCGCGGCACTGACATTTGCCGCGGAAGACCTGATGCGGGCGGGGTTGCACTGTATGCGTACAACACGATTAGCAACGAGCACATCGCGATGCATTACTGAACCGAGGTCGCCGAAATTCTTGCCACATAGCCCCCAGGAAGAGAGCTGGCGAGCCAAAAGTGATGTCAATTGTTCTTCAAGACTCATAACATTACAAAGTTACGATTTTTTTTGTTAACTTTGTAGTGATAATGATTTAGTTTTATGAAGTCTTATGCACGTTATATAGGGGCGGTGATTGTCAACATAATGCTTGTTTATGTGAGTTATTTTGTAGCTCGTCTTGCTTATTTGTTTGAGAATTGGTCCTATTTCCAAGCCGGTCTGGCAGACGGTGGTGTCTGGCGGATATTTCTTGGCGGTATGTATCTTGACACTCCGGCGATTTGTTATACCAATGCCCTGTGGCTGTTGATGGTGTTGTTGCCGTTGCACGTCAAAGAAAGTGACGCCTATTATCGCGTGTGCCGTTGGCTGTTTGTTGTTGTCAATAGTTTGATGTTTGTCGTTCAGCTTTGTGATGCCGTATATTTCCGTTTCACGCTGCGTCGCACGACACTGACGGTCTTCCATGAGTTTGACGGCGAGGGCAATCTGATGCAGATTTTTGGCATTGAGATGTTGCGTCACTGGTATTTTGTGATTTTGGCGGTGGCTATGGCGGTTATGCTCTGGAGGTGTTATTTGGAGCCAAGAGTCAGGAGTCAGGAGTCAGGAGCCAAGAGTCAGGAGTCAGGAGTCAGGAGTCAGGAGCCAAGAGTCAAGAGTCAGGAGCCAGGAGTCAGGACGCAGGAAACGCTGTTGGCGTATTATGTGTCGCGGGTGTGCATACTGTTGTTTTTCGTCTATTTCACCGTGGTGGGTATGCGTGGTGGTTTCACTCGCGACATACGTCCCGTTAACGTCAATCGCGCCGGTCAGTTTATCACTCGTCCGACGGATGTGGCTCTGGTGCTCAACACTCCTTTCACCATGCTTAAATCCATTGGTGAACAAGCGTTTGCCGATCCTCACTACTTCTCCGACGAACAGCAGGCTGAGACAGTATTCTCTCCGCTGAAGGTGGCAGAAAATCAGGTGGCAGGCAGGGAACGGAAAAATGTTGTGTTCGTCATCATAGAGAGCTTTGGCAGGGAATATATAGGAGGTTTTAATCGTGACATTCTTGGGGATGATTATCAGGGCTATACACCTTTCGTTGACTCGCTCATGGAGCATAGTCTGACGTATCGCTATTCGTTTTGTAATGGTCGTAAGAGCATAGATGCCATGCCTGCGATATTGAGTTCGCTACCTATGTTTGTTGAGCCTTATGTTCTCACGCCCCATGCTACGAATCATATTCGCGGCATAGCCGGTTATTTGGGTGATATGGGTTATTATTCGGCGTTCTTTCATGGTGCTTGGCAGGGTAGCATGGGCTTTCAGGCTTTTGCCCGCAGCACGGAATGGAACGATTACTTCTCGCAGGAAGACTATGAGGCGGACGCCCGTTTTGGCGGACATGCCGATTACGATGGTTGGTGGGCAATATTCGATGAACCGTTTATGCAGTATTTCGCCACCAAGATGTCGGAGTTTCGGGAGCCTTTCGTGACGGGACTATTTACCGCCACATCGCATCACCCGTTTCGCGTTCCGGAGCAGTATGCCGATAGTTTTGCTGACGGCACGTTACCTATTCATAAGACAATACGCTATGTTGACCATGCGCTTCGTCGTTTTTTCGCTACGGCGCGTCGCCAACCGTGGTTCGATAATACGATATTCATCATAACCTCAGACCACACCAATATGTCGGACCACGAGCAGTATATGTCCGACATCGGTGGGTTTTGCTCTCCAATCATCATCTACGACCCTTCGGGCACAATATCTCCCGGTCGTAGTGATGCCATAGCGCAGCATATTGACCTTATGCCCACGCTGCTCAACTACCTTGGTTATGACAAACCCTATATCTCTTTTGGATGCGACCTGTTCAGCACCGCTGTCGAGCAGACCTACGCTGTCAACTATCTTAACGGTATTTATCAGTACGCTAAGAATGGTCTGCTGATTCAGTTCGACGGACAACGGACAACGGCTCTATTCAGGCTCAGCGACTATGCCATGGAGCATAACCTGATTTCTGACGAAACCTACGCCGCGGATGTGACGTCTATGGAAAATGAACTCAAAGCCATAATACAGACATATATGTATCGCATGGTAAACAATAAGTTAGCACCTTAATAATATCTACTCGCTATGAATATTGACATTATCAACTATTCTCCTATGCTATGCCGTTCGTCGTACCTCACCGAACGTCTGGCACGCTGCTTTTCCGACTATGTAGTTATTTATATCGCTCCTGATGTAGCGCCTTTGACTCATGATGTGATAGCCCGTATGGTTGTTGTAGCTCATGACAGTGGTGCCTCGCTGGTCTATGGCGACTATTATGCCACTGATGGCAATCGGACAGAACCTCGTCGCACTATCAACTATCAGATAGGTAGTGTGCGCAACGATTTCGACTTTGGTGGTGTGTGGCTTGTCAGGCGCATGCCTATAAACCTTGCCGAGTCGGACTATGGAGCTCTCTACGACCTGCGTCTGCAACTGTCAGCACGCGGCGCCGTGGTGCGCATACCGGAGTTTTTAAGCACCATAACCATCAATGACAATCGTAGTTCGGGCGAGAAGCAATTCGACTATGTCAATCCCAATAGCCGTGCCGTACAGAAGGACTATGAGCATATCTTCACACAGCACCTCAAGCGCATCGGAGCCTGCCTGAGCGGTGAAGCCGCTGAAGTTGACGCCTGTGTTGACGACTTTGCGGTTACCGCAAGTGTGATTATTCCCGTGCGTAACCGCGAACGCACTATAGCCGATGCCATACAATCGGCTCTGATGCAGCAAACCGATTTCAGGTATAACGTCATCGTGATAGACAATCATTCCACAGACCGCACCACGGAAATCGTGCGTAGTATGGCACTCACTGAGCCACGGATTGTTCACCTGATACCGGAACGTGAAGACCTCGGAATAGGAGGATGCTGGATGTATGGCGTGAATAATAGCGCTTGCGGAGCATTTGCCGTACAACTGGATAGTGATGACTTGTATCAAGCGCCTGATACACTGCAGCTTATCATTGATAAATTCCGCTCGGAGCACTGCGCTATGGTGATAGGTTCCTACACTCTGACAGATATCAACTGCAACACCATAGCCCCAGGGCTGATAGACCACAGTGAGTGGACGGATGATAATGGACGTAATAATGCCTTGCGTATCAATGGTCTCGGAGCTCCGAGGGCATTCGTTACACAACTCCTTAGGCGTTTGCCGCTGCCTAACACCAGCTATGGAGAAGACTATGCTGTAGCGCTGCGTATGTGCCGCGAATATCGCATAGGGCGGATATTCAAATCGCTGTACTTATGTCGCCGTTGGAACGATAATTCCGACGCGAATCTCGACCATGAGAAGGTAAACCGCAATAATGCCTACAAAGATTTCATACGTAGCGTGGAAATCACAGCACGGCGGAAAAAGCTCGAATAGATAGGCTGAGGTAAATTTATGGCACAGTTGTTGGTCTTGAACCAGTGTTTAATCTACTAAAACTTTACGATCATGAAACGACTATCGGTTATTTTCACAACTTTGTGCCTCGTAGGCACTCTTATGGCACAGATTCAGGGTATCATCGTCAATAGTGATGGCGACCTGATTAGTGGAGTATTGGTCAATGGCGAGAGCAAATGCTCGAAGGGCAATCCCAATAGATACACTACCGGCTATGATGGCTATTTCTGTCTGCGTTACGATGGTGGCAAGGAGATGAAACTGAAGATTTCAGGCGAAAATGTAGAGGCTGCAGAGTATAAGATAGCCGCTGCCGACAGCGCTCTATTTCATGTGGTATGCGTCAAGAGCAAAGTCCCTGTTGAGAAAGATAATTACAAGTTCGGCAGCGCGTCAGGCGTCAGGAAAGACATACGTTATAGAACGTTAGAGAGCGGCGCGAGGATGTCTTCTGACGACGCCGTGGCGCTAACAGCTGTGGCGGATTATAAAGCCGCCGGTGAACACTCGGTGAAGCTGTTGCCCGAGGCCGAGCCTGATGTTGCAGCGCCTTCTATGGCGTCCGCTGCCAACAATGTGCGTGCCGGCATGCTCACGGCCGGTGAGGTCAACGACTTTGCCAAATGGCATTTGTGGAACAGTATTATGACCCAGAGCCATGCCACCTATGCCAAGATTTGGGAACTATATCCCCGTGAACGTCATACTCTTCACCTGACCAATCGCAGTGGCAGTCCACTCTTCGATGCTCAGGTTCTCCTGTTGGGACAGAAAGGTGACACGCTATGGCAGGCGCGTACCGACAATACCGGCAAGGCGGAACTTTGGGCGGACTTCAATAGCGCTGATGGCAAAAAAGGCACTAATGCCGATAAGGTGGTAGTTTCATACCAAGGTCTTGAACAGGTAATACCTGTTTCGGGCGACCTTCATATCTCAATGGATGTCGAGTGCCCCGCGAACCGCGCTGTTGATGTCATGTTCCTGGTTGATGCCACGGGGTCTATGGGCGATGAGATACGTTATATGCAGGCAGAACTTGACAATGTCGTCGAACGTGTTCAAGGCATAGATAGTAGTTTGAATATCCGCACTGGTGCTGTGTTCTATCGCGACCATGGCGATGACTATCTTTGCCGTATCAGTACCTTGAACTCCGAAGTCAGCGTAACGCGCGAATTCATGAAGAAGCAGCGTGCCAGCGGAGGCGGCGATTATGAGGAGGCTGTCGGTGAGGCTTTGATGGCAGCCGTGAACAGTAGCGATTGGAGTCGCGAGGCTGTGGCGCGCATAGCATTCTTGGTACTTGACGCGCCACCACATAACGATTCTGTCAATGTGGCTCTAATTCAAAAACAACTGCGTGCCGCCGCGGCGCAGGGCATACGTCTCGTGCCGGTAGTATGCAGCGGTATGCAAGAAGAAGGCGAGTACCTGTTCCGGGCTATGGCGCTGGCAACAAACGGTACTTCTCTTTTCCTCACTGACGACAGCCGCATCGGAGATACGCACCTCAAACCCACAACCGACAAACTTGAAGTTGAGATGCTCAACGATATGATGGTACGTGTGATAAGTGAATTTTCCGCAGTTCCTGACTGTCAGATAGAGCAGTGGGCGCAGGACAACCTCGAACAGAGCAGTACCGACCAGTTCGTGCCTAATCCTTTCGAGACTCAAGACCTTGAAGATTACCACGTTCCCGAGGTGCCGGAAATCCTCACTGCGGCTCAAGTTATGAGCTTGCGTCCTAATCCTTGTCAAGGACAGTTCCAAGTGGTTATCATGAGCGATGTCGAAAACCTGTTCCTTGTCGATTTGACGGGTAAGACACTCATGAACCTCGGAGCCCACAACGCCGGTGACATGGTGGACATCAACGTACGGGGCTTCAGCACAGGTATTTATTTCGTTAAGGCTTTCCGTGCCGGAAAGTGGTACACACAGAAGGAAATTGTTAAGTAAAAACCTATGACTTATAATATAATAGGTGACATACATGGTCGTGACGTGTGGTACGAACTTGTGCGTGACGATGCTGTCAATATCTTTGTAGGGGATTATTTTGACCCCTACGAACCTTTTAGTTTTGCGCAAGTCATGCATAACTTTCGCATGATAACAGACTATAAACGCCGTAATCCCGATACCGTATTGCTCTATGGTAATCATGACTTGCATTATCTGCTCAATGACCCTTATGAGCGCTATAGCCGCTACAATGCCGAGCATAGTTATGAGATAAGATATGAGTTTGAACAGGTTAGGGATTTGATGAACGGAGTGGCATACAGCATAGGCGATGACGTGCTGGTGACACATGCCGGTGTCAGCAAACCGTGGTATGAGAAGTGGATAGGATCATATAATGATGAAGCGACGGGTGTCGTGGCGCGTAACATCAACGACTTATGGGATAACGATATGTCGGCGTTCAACTATGGTAATAACTCGGGTGGTATAATGGACCGGGGTGGTATGGCGCCGACATCGTCACCGATGTGGATTAGACCCGGTTATCTCAAGGAATATAACATCTTTACGGATAACGACTATCGCCAAGTAGTGGGACATACTCAGCAGAACAATATCTCGCGTATGACGCCGAAACTGACTTTTGTTGATTGTCTGATGTTTTCGACAAAGTCGTATGTGATAGAAAAATAAGTAAGTCTTATAGCATCTCGCTCTGACATATTATTGTCTCGTGTTCGCAATGGCGACTCCATGACGTGGAGGCAGCAACTGACTCTGTTGCTGCTTCTTAGCGTTCCGTCGATACTGTCGCAGCTGTCGTCGATAGTGATGGAGTATATCGATGCCGCCATGGTTGGTCATCTGGGAGCCGAGAGTAGTGCCGCGATAGGTCTTGTGACATCTTCGCTATGGCTCATGTTCGGTCTGCCGATTGCTGTCACTAATGGTTTTGCCGTTCAGGTTGCTCACCGTGTGGGTGCTAAAGATAACGAGGGAGCCCGGGATGTGCTTCGGCAGTCGATTATCGCCACTATGCTTTTTAGCGTGGTATTCATGGTGATATGTCTGTTGCTAAGCCCCTATGTACCTTATTGGCTTGGTGGCAGTGGCGAGGTGGCGGAAATGGCAAGTGACTATTTCTTTGTCTTTGCGCTTATGCTGCCGCTGTTTCAGTTTCATAGTTTGAGTTGTGCCATGTTGCGCTGTGCCGGCGACATGAAAGTGCCCAGTGCCGTCAACATACTGATATGTCTGCTCGATATCGTCTTTAACTATATCTTCATCTATCCCCTTGACATGGGTGTGTGGGGTGCGGCATGGGGCAGTTGGTGCGCCGAGGCGATAGGTACTTTTATTGCCGTATATTTCCTTGTGTGGCGCAATGACAAGTTGCGCATAGCCGATGATTTCAGGCAGCGTTTTGCCGGCATTGTCAAGCACTATATTCCCACACGTTCCATAATTCGTAAGGCTTCCGGAATTTCGGCACCTCTGCTCTCCGAGCGTTTTGTGCTTTGCGGAGCGCAAATCATAATCACTGTTATCGTGGCCCCTCTTGGCACTATAGCAATAGCCGCCAACGCTCTTGCCGTAACCGCCGAAAGCCTGTGTTATATGCCGGGGTTCGGAATCGGCGATGCGGCGACAACGCTCATCGGGCAGTCGATAGGAGCCAAACGCCGCAAACTCACGCATTGGTTCGCGTGGCTCTCTGTGGTGCTGGGTATGTTAGTGATGGGATTTATGGGACTGGTAATGTATTTCGGCGCACCGGTGATGATGAGTATCATGACACCCGTGCAGG
Organism: Bacteroidales bacterium UBA4353; assembly: GCA_002394025.1. Classification (GTDB taxonomy): domain Bacteria; phylum Bacteroidota; class Bacteroidia; order Bacteroidales; family Paludibacteraceae; genus UBA3747. The sequence goes on along the minus strand of DGSV01000013.1, from coordinate 3,936 downwards.
ACATTATAAGTCTTGGCACCGAGGTGTTGCGTATCGAAGCTTGGGCGGAACCCATGTTTGCGGCGGCGATAGTGAGCTACGGGGTCTTCATGGGAGCGGGAAACACACTGCCGCCATGCCTGATGGAGATGTTTTCGATGTGGTGCGTGAGAGTGTCGTTGGCGTGGTATCTGGCACCTGTTATGGGGCTTAAAGGAATATGGTTAGCCATGTGCATAGAATTGTGCTTCAGAGGATTTATATTCCTGCTCCGCCTGCGATTCGGCAAGTGGGATAAAAAGCTCGATGAAGTAATGGTATGACACCTCTCTACTCTGACCGCCTGATTACAGAAATCAATAAAACACTGATTAAATAGCATTAAAACAATGTTGTTGGAAATCTACTATAAACTCAAACACCCCGGCGAGCCTGTGCCATACTACTACAAGCGCTCCATCATCGGTGAACTGCTGCACTTGGCGCGAAAGTTCGTATGTCAGAATATCGCCCCTAACTGCGTGACAAACTTCATGAGGGTGACGCTTTACAGATTGTGCGGTATAAAAATCGGTAAAGGAACGTTCATAGGCATGAAGTGTTATCTTGACGATTTATGCCACGACAAAATTGTCATAGAGGATAATGTGATAATATCTTATGGTGTGTATTTTTCCTGTCATGGTTATCATCAAGACCATAATAAGATTGTCATCCGCCGCGGAGCATACATAGGTATGCGCGCATCTCTGATAGCTCCTAAAGGTGATATAGAGATAGGCGAAAAAGCTGTCATAGGAGCTAATACCTTGGTCAATAAGAGTGTTCCTCAAGGCTCTACAGCCGTTGGTGTGCCATGTCGGATAATTCCAAATCAATTAGACTGAATCCATGTTAGAGACAGATATTATAAATTCTAATGCCGGATTTGGTATAACAGAGTCTGCTGAGCAGTGATATTTGTCTTTATATAACCGACAACGGACGCACATGAAATGCGTCCGTTGTCGGTTATTCTATGTTGGTAAATCAGAAGTCGGCGTTGTTTGGTGTGCGCGGGAATGGAATCACGTCGCGTATGTTCTGCATTCCCGTCACGAACAGCATGAGACGTTCAAATCCCAGTCCGAAACCGCTATGCGGTGCCGAGCCCCAGCGTCGTGTGTCGAGATACCACCAGATATCTTTCATGGGCACGTGCATTTCTTCGGCACGGCGTTTGAGTTTTTCGTAGTCTGCCTCACGTTCGCTGCCTCCGATAATCTCGCCGATATGAGGGAAGAGGACGTCCATGGCGCGAACCGTCTTGCCGTCATCATTTTGTTTCATGTAGAAGGACTTGATTTCCTTGGGGTAGTCGATGAGTATGACGGGTCTCTTGAAGTGTTCTTCCACGAGGTAGCGTTCGTGCTCCGATTGCAGGTCTGTGCCCCAATCAACGGGGAACTCGAACTTCTTGCCGTGCGCCACGGCGTCTTTGAGAATTTCTATGCCCTCGGTGTAGGTCAGGCGTTGGAAATCGTTTTCCACGACAAAGCGCAGGCGCTGTGTCAGTTCCTTATCGTACATCTGCTCAAGGAACGCGAGGTCGTCCTGACATTTATCCAAAGCCCAACGAACGCAGTATTGTATGAAGTCCTGTGCCAGAGCCATGTTGTCGTTGAGGTCATAGAAAGCCATTTCGGGTTCTATCATCCAGAACTCGGAGAGGTGGCGCGGGGTGTTGCTGTTCTCGGCGCGGAATGTGGGTCCGAAGGTGTAGATTTTGCCCAGTGATAGCGCTCCGAGTTCACCTTCCAACTGTCCTGATACCGTCAGTGCCGTCTGCTTTCCGAAGAAGTCGCGGCTGTAGTCTATCTCACCGGCGTCGTTTTTCTTGAGGTCGTAGAGGTTCATGGTTGTCACTTGGAACATCTGTCCGGCACCCTCACAGTCGGATGCGGTGATGAGCGGCGTATGGAAGTAGTTGAAGCCGCGCTCTTGGAAGTAGGTGTGTATGGCCATCGCCATCTGGCTGCGCATACGGAATACGGCTCCGAAAGTGTTGGTACGCGGACGCAGGTAGGCTATCTCACGCAGGTATTCAAGGGTATGACCTTTCTTTTGCAGGGGATATGTTTCGGGATCGGCGGTGCCGTAAACCTCTATCTCTTGGGCTTGTATCTCCACCGTTTGACCCTTACCCATGCTTTCCACGAGCGTGCCGACGACGCTGATGCACGCGCCTGTGGTGACTTGCTTGAGCAGCTCCTCATCGAACTTCTCGATGTCGGCTACGATTTGTATGTTCTTGATGGTGGAACCATCGTTGAGGGCTATGAATGACACAGCCTTATTGCCACGGCGGGTGCGTACCCAGCCCTTGACATTAATCTGCGCACCGTAATCGGTACGGGCTAAAGCGTGAATAATTTCTGTTCTTTGCATTATGAGTGTTGATTATTACGGAATTAAATCTATAATTTGGTTTAAGAAAGAGTCTAAGTGTTCTGCTAACGGCAGAATATCATCCTTAGTGGCTGTGAAAGCGCAATTATAATCGTTTCTTTCTCGCAATGTTTGCAGTCTGGAATCATATTAGTATAATCTTATCATTTTCAACATTGCAGAAAAAAGGCGTAGCGCGATATTTTTCCCAATCGTTTCTTGTATAGGTTTGTACACTAAACATCAGTCCTAAATTCAGTCCTAATTCTATGATAGGGTATGCAAATTTCATGAAGTCATCTGCTGTTTCTTTGTCTTTATTGAGAATAAGCAATAAATCCCAATCAGAATATTCTTTATAGTCCCCTCTTGCTTGTGAACCATAGAGCAATAATCTGCTACCATCAGGAATAATTTTATGCCCGAGTTGCTGTATAAGCCGAATAATTTCTGTTCTTTGCATTATGAGTGTTGGTTATTGCTTATTATGTTGCAAATTTCGCAAAAATTCTGCACATAGGCAAATTATTTGCGATTTGCCTAATAAGCCGTGTATTGACGCGGAATGCCGAGAGCGTAAAATCCATATTCTTATGGATTTCTAAGGAGCAATGGAGATAAGGAACCGGGACATTAGCAAAAACTGCGGAGCATCGGCTCCGCAGTTTTTGCTAATGTCTTTGTTTGATTATTTTCCTAAAGCCCTGCCACTGGCGTCGAACTTGCGTCCGTCGGGCATGATGATGATGACTCGTCCGTTCTCGATTACCTTGCGCGGTTTCAGAGCCACGCCGTCGGCGTTGACTTCCTCTATTGCCGTAGCACCAGTGGTGAAGTTCTGCGCGAAGGTCCTCAGCACATTGCCCACAGCATCCTTGGCGTTGAGCGTGAGCGAATATGCGCTACCGTCCTCAAGTCCTGTCACGGTGAACTGGAAGCCCTGCCCTGCGGCACTGGCTGACTCTGCCGGAGCGCGGAAGGCGATGCTCGTCAACTGGCCCTGAGCGTTGAACACAAGCGTGCATACCACAGTCCCGTTCTGCGTTATCACAAGTTCGTACGTCGCTGCGTTGTCCACAGTGGGCCATGCCACGTCAGCCGTCGTGTAGTGCGGTGTAACCATCAGGTCCGTGGTCTGCACCGTCGTTGAACCTATCTGACGCACGTCATACAGACCCCAGATGTCGTGCATCATATATGTCTCGAAATAATCGGCAGGCACATAAACGATGGTGCTGTATGGCAAAGTCGCGAACTGAGCTGTCTGAGACCCGTTGGTAACTGTCGGCGGACGCATGCTGTAGCAGGTTATGCTCTGCAAGCCCGTGCAGCCATAGAAAGCATAGGAGTCAATAGTTTTCACGCCGTTTCCGAGAACCACGCTCGTAAGACCAGTGCAGCCAGAGAAAGCGTATTCTCCAATGCTCGTCACACTGTTGGGGATGGTCACGCTCGTAAGACTTCTGCAGCCATAGAAAGCATCATCTCCTATTCTCGTCACGCTTGTGCCGATGGTTACGCTCGTAAGAC